>NZ_JBHSHC010000028.1:0-63726 GCF_042652925.1 Effusibacillus consociatus | reverse complement strand
ACGGTTGGGTCTTGATATAGTCAGCCAATACCTTCGCCGCTTTGTACTCATCTCCAAAAAGGGACTCGTCGTTAATGTGAACCCCATGATCCGCGCCCATTGCAAGCGCTTTCCGAAGAGCTTCTTCAGCGCGGGCAGGTCCCAGCGTGATGACAGTCACTTCTCCGCCAAACTTGTCCCGCAGCACAATCGCTTCTTCAATCGCATACTCATCGTAAGGGTTAATAATGAATTGAACCCCGTCTTCCTTCACTTTTCCGCCGTCAAGAACAATCTTTTCTTCGGTGTCGAACGTTTGCTTCATCAGAACCAGAATATTCATAAGTCGTATCCCCTCCAGAAATCTATTTAGAAAATCTATGGCCAACCTACTTTTTTACGCCGTGAACAAGCAGATCCACAACCTGATCGGTCAACCCCACTAGATCGTACTTGGCTCCCGTTAGAACCCAGGCAGTAATCGTCTCATCCATCGTGCCAAATACCATTCTTCGTGCAATTCGAGTATCAATTGACTCTCGGAAAATCCCTTTTTCAATCCCTTCACGAAGAATATGTTCAATCAACCCGTAATAAGGTCGAATGATATCTCCAATCTGCCGCCGCATCGCTTCATCCGCTTGACGGAGATGGATTTGTGTGACAAGTGCAAGATTTTTATTCGCAGCCAGGCCCTCAAAATAAACTGTCACCAAATACCGAAGCTTGCGGATCGGATCCGTTTCCGTCTCGAAATACTCTTCAATTCGCGTTGTGATCTGACCGATCGTCTCACGCAGAATCGATATCAATATGTCTTCCTTGTTTTTGAAGTACAAGTAAACGGTACCGTCAGCCACTCCTGCTTCCTTGGCAATACGTGAAATTGGTGCGTTATGATAACCGGCTTGCCCTATTACGGTAATGGCGGCAGTTAGGATCGCATCGTATTTCTCTGGATTTTTCTTCTGTGCGATAAGGTATCACCTCCACCAAAAATGAATATCCATTCATTTATTACATTGTACGATGTCATTCTCAGTCTGTCAACCGACCAGTCGAAATAAGATGAACAATCAATCAACCGTTCTCAATGCTGGATCATCTATATCCAAAATTCGGAAATCAGTATATAATCGTTGATATCATCGTCGCCTGCCATAAGAAGAGAAAGGACGATTCATATGCTGAATTCGACCACAGAACTGGGGTCCCGTGTTTTGAACTGGACTTCCTCGGTTCCTCCGGCGATCTGGATCCTATTCGCAGGTGGACTTCTCAATTCGATAGGCAACGCATTTCTCTGGCCGCTGAACTCGCTTTATATCCATGGCGTACTTGGCAAGAGTCTCACTACTGCCGGGATTGTATTAATGTTTATGAATGGTGCGGGAATGCTGGGAAACCTGATTGGAGGTGCCCTATTTGACCGTATCGGCGGAAAAAGGGTGATTCTTTTAGGATTGTTGGGAGCCGCCGGATCTGTGACAGCGCTCGGTTTTACAAAATACTTTCCGTTCTATGTAGCCCTGATTGTACTGCTCGGTTTCATGCAAAACATGGTGTGGCCTTCATTTCATGCACTGATTGGAGAATTGTGGCCCTCCGGCGGCAGAAGAGCTTTCAATATGTTCTATGTGGTAAATAACTTGGGGGTAGCCATAGGAACAGCCCTCGGAGGATTCTTGGCGGAGATTTCTTTCTTGTTAGTGTTTCTTCTGAATGGCTTCTCCTATTTGTTGTATACAGGTTTCTTCCTTTACGGGATGAAACGGACCGGGCCGCGGGATGCCTCTGTCACGGAAAACACGCCTTCGTCCGTGGATCGTAGTCCACCTGCCGCTTTTCAGTCCTTGCCCTCTATTACGATTCCGGTTATCTTTTTAGCCGCGGGAATCCTGATTGCCTGGACCGCTTATTCTCAGTGGGTGGGTCCGCTTGCGGTCTATACCCTACAAGCCGGATATCCGCTGTCCTCGTACAGTTTTCTGTGGACTTTAAACGGAATTTTAATCGTGGCCGGGCAGCCGCTGCTGGCCGTATTTTTAAATCGTTTTTTGCGAAAGCTGACCTCACAGCTTTTGATAGGTGCGCTTTTATATGTTGCAACATTTGTGCTGATTGCTCTTTATCCGAACTATACAGGATTTCTGTTGGGCATGGCAATCATGACAATCGGTGAGATGATTCTCCTTCCCGGTGTTCCTGCCGCAATGACTCTCCTAGCCCCGAAAGAGAGAATGGGATTCTATCAAGGAATAGCTGCCAGTGCGGGAACCGCCGGCCGTATGCTTGGACCGGTGCTGGGCGGAATCGTGTATGATCTTTGGGGAGCCGGTGTTCTCTTCAGTCTTGCAGCAGTTGCTTGTGCCACGGCTGCCATCTGTTTTGTGGGTTTTCAGGTATCCGCAAAAAAAGCTTTTCCGTCAGGAAAGGTTACATCTTGATTTACATGGAATTTGGGATAAGATAAAGTAGACAGAAAAAGTGGAAGGGATTCAGGATGCCAGAACAAGCAAATCTTTACCAGATTCTCCAAGCGAACGACGAGTTTGTTTCCAATCAAAAGTACAAGGAATATCAAACCGATAAATTTCCGGAGAAACGGATGGTGATACTGACCTGTATGGATACCCGGCTTGTGGAACTGCTGGAGCGGGCTATGGGGATTTCACAAGGACAGGCAAAAATTATCCGGGTGGCCGGTGCACAGGTTCATCATCCTTTTGGATCGGCAATGCATTCGATACTGATTGCGGTTCATATGCTGGAAGCGGACGAAGTTGTTGTGGTGGCCCATCATGACTGCGGGATGCAAAGCGTCGAAAGAGATGTGTTCGTTGATAAGCTGATAAAACGAGGAATTTCTCCCAAGACCGTCAGTATGATGGAACACGCCGGAATCGAGCTTGACAGATGGCTTCACAAATTCGACAATGTATATGACAGCGTGAAAGATACCGTCTCCGTTATAAAAAACCACCCATTTTTGGCGGAGGCCGGGATTCCTGTACACGGGTTGGTTATTGATCCGCACACCGGAAAGCTGGAACTTGTGGTTGACGGTTATAAGCAAACGGAGAAGTGATATTTTAGAAAAAATATAGTATAATGGTAACTGTAAGGGGAGTAGCAACCGGAACCTCCGGTCGACATATCGTCACTACGGCAGGATCTCTGCTCGGTATGTCGAACCCGTAAAATGGGTTATGCAAGACCTTCATGCATTGGTTGCGTGAAGGTCTTTTTTACTACAATTTTAGGGGAGGACATGAATCAATGATTCTGCTGTACATTCTGATCGCTATTGCTTTCGGACTCTCACTCTGGGCACAGTTTAAGGTAAAAGGGAATTTCAACAAATGGGAACAGGTGCCCGCTTCATCCGGGATGACGGGTGCCCAAGCGGCCCGTACTCTGCTCGATCGTCAGGGACTCTATGACGTTCCGGTGGAACCGGTGCCCGGACGCTTAACTGACCATTATGATCCGATTTCACGTGCAGTCCGCTTGTCGGAACCTGTATATTACGGAACTTCGATCGCATCGCTGTCTGTCGCTTGCCATGAAGTGGGACACGCAATTCAGCACAAGGTGCACTACCCAATGCTGGTTCTGCGCCACCGCATGTTCCCTGTCGTGAACTTTGCTTCCGGGGTAGCACCTTTCCTGCTTATGGGGGGCTTTCTATTCCAGGCCTTAAACCTGATTGGCATAGGGATTATCTTCTTCTCGGCTGCTGTTGCTTTCCAAGTGGTTACCCTGCCGGTTGAATTTAACGCAAGCTCCCGTGCAAAAGCACTGATGATTTCGGAAGGATTTATCCGAAATCACGAAGAACGCGGAGTGAATAAGGTTCTCGGTGCTGCTGCCCTTACCTATGTCGCGGCTGCTCTTCTCTCCTTACTGGAGTTGATTCGCTATATTTTGATCTTTGTTGGCCAGTCGCAAAATAGCGAAGATTGATTCAGCCGCTGCTAACAGACCCCGGTCTTGGGACCGGGGTTTTGTCATGCTGTCTCCGTCGTTTCAAAACAAGAAACATCAAGCTGTGCGATCAGCTTGGGCACATCAAGAATCAAGATCAAGCGTCCGTTCAGATTGGCCACCCGGTTTACTTCCTCCGCCCCTTGATTCATCTCAACCGCCTGCACGTCCTCTTTCTGAATATCCAATACATCGGTTGCCGCATCCACAACCAATCCCAGTCGTTTGCCGTTGGATTCCGCCACCACGATTCGCTTCTGTTCCTGATTCTCATCGTTTGGCTGATTGAATCCAAGCCAGATTCGAAGGTCCATTACCGGAACAATCGACCCGCGGAGATTGATGATCCCTGCCATATAGGGTTCTGTATGGGGGATGGGACGAATATTTTGAATCCGTTCAATAGACAGCACCTGATTTACATCCAGCGCGTATTCCTCAGAACTGATCCGACAAATGATAGCTTTCGTTAATTCAAGGGGCATAACAGGATCCCTCCCAAAAAGAAATATAAGTGTCTTTACAGGTTAAACTTCGTCACCCCTAATGCCGCAACCTGCTTAAAGCAATTCTATTTTCCCATTTACGTTTCTTTTCCAGTACTAAGCGTTCCTGGAACTGCTCATACTTAGTGCGTAAGTTTCCAACCCATCATGCAAAAGGAGCCTGACATCATCATGCTACAGGAGCGCATTCTTCGGGGTGTCGGGAATCGATTTCGTCCCAACCGTACAACAGAGCTTTTTTATCGTTCATGTCTTCCATCAAACCCGCATCTCATTTTGGTAATGATTCATGGAGCAGGACAGCATTCCGGGCAGTTTTTGGATTTGGGCACCTATTGCTCCGGGCACAATATCGCTTTCTACGCTCTGGATCTTCGAGGATTCGGTCAGTCACAAGGGAAGCGGGGTCATGTGAATTCTTTTCGCGAATACCTGGATGATCTTGACCATTTCATCGATCATGTGCGAACGCTTCACCCGGACCATCCTGTTTTTTTGCTGGGACACAGTTTGGGAGGGACGATTGTCGTACGTTACGGACAGGAGCGGCAGAACGGCATTCGGGGAGCCATTTTGTCAGCACCCGCTTTAAAACTTCGTGTTCGAATCCCGATGTCCCTGTTTTATGCATGCTGCCTGCTGTCCTGGCTAATCCCGGGGGTTTGTGTGGAGTTGCAAAGGTGGGGCAGCAGACTGGCCAGGATTCCCCGATTCCGCTCCTTCTTTCGGGGCGAACTCTCAGAAAAGGCGGACCCCTTGGCAACCACCCAATTTTCTGTTCGTTGGTTCACGGAACTGCTTTTCAACGGGAATCAGGCGTTAAGAAAAGCCCGAGACTTTGAAATGGCCGTATTATGCCTTTGCGGTACGGATGATCAGTTGATCGACCCGAATGCGGTACAAGAGTTTTATGATTTTTTACAGGTAGAAGACAAAAAATATATGGTGTTTCCGGGAGTCAGGCATCGGCTTCTGCAGGACAACACCAAAGAGTTGGTTTATGAACAGATCGTGAACTGGTTAAAAGAGCGCAGTTAAACTGGGCGGCCGGAGGGAGCGAGTTGAAGCTGAACGTCATGACCTTTAACATTCATCATGGAAGAGGAACAGATGGACAACTTGACTTGAATCGAATTATCCAGGTTTTGAAAGAAAGTGAAGCAGACCTGATCGGGCTGAATGAAGTGGACCGTTATTTTTCAAAAAGAAGCGATTATACGGATCAGGTCTCCTGGCTGGCCGAACACCTTCAAATGCATCACGTTTTTGGAGCGGCAATCACCTTAAAATCCGATGGCACAGGTATAACAAGGCAGTATGGGAACGCCTTTTTATCGCGCTATCCGATCCAGTCCGAATCAAACCATCTGTTTAATTTCTTTCGCGGAATTATCGAAGGTCGGGCTTTATTGGAGATCCGGATAGAAATCGACCAACAACCGGTCAAAGCCTATGTCACCCATCTCAGCCTTAATCCGCTGCTCCATAAAAAACAGACCGGTTTTATTCTCGAAAAGATCGCAGCTGAACATGAACCCGTTATTGTTTTAGGCGATTGGAATATGAAACCGGGAGCGAAAGCCTGGAAAAAAATCGCTTCCCGTCTTACCGATGTTTGCTCGACAGGCAGCAGTGCCTACACTACCTTTCCTTCGCATGATCCAAAATTTCAGTTGGATTACATATTCGTGAGTCGGGATTTTAAGATTGATTCAGTTGACGTTATCCATGAAATCCCGTCCGCGTCGGACCATTTGCCGCTGAGAGCCACATTGCTGCTGAACGGGTAGTGGCGATGCCTGTCATAACAACCTTGATTTGGAGACATACTCTTTTCAAATGAAGTAAGGGGTAAGAGGAGTATGAAAAAAGTAATTTTTCTGCTTGTGGATTCATTGATGCCCAATATATTGGAAGATTGCATTCGGCAGAGAACGGTTCCGGCATTTCAGTTTTTGAAGAGTCGCGGAAGGTATTGGCCGGATTGCGTTACGGTTTTTCCTACCATGACCGCTTCTGTTGACAGCTCTCTGTTGACCGGGGTCTATCCGGACGTTCACCGGGTACCCGGTCTGATTTGGTATGATCCGGAAGAAAAAGCGATCATCGATTACGTGAACGGGTGGAGATGTGTCTGGAAGCTGGGGATTGAGAAATGTGCCAGGAATGTTCTATACAACCTGAATGAGAAGCATTTGAGCAAACAAGTTACCACTATATTTGAGGAACTGGCGAACAGGGGGAAAACGTCCGCTTCGATTAATACGATTATTCATCGGGGAAGCAAGAAACATCGTGTCAGGCTTCCTTTTTTGATTGATCTGGCAACTGGATTTCGTTTGCATGATGACATTTCCGGTCCCGATGTGTTGACCTTGGGGGCTATGGTGAAAAGCGGTTTGGAAACTCAAATTCCCCGACACACCCTGGGACTGCGCCATCGCTGCGGGATTAACGATCAATATGCCGTCCATGCGGCAAAAGCTCTGATCACGTCCAAGGATCAACCGGATTTTATGCTGGTCTACCTTCCTGACAACGATCATCAGGTACACAAGAAGAATCCCTCCCACGCGGAGGGAGCATTGATTCAGGTAGATCAATATGTCCAGGAAATTTTAAACGCTTTCGGTTCCTGGGATGAGGCACTGAATCAATGTGTCTTCATTGTCACCGGTGACCATGGCCAGACGAGAGTCGGAAGCAAGAAAGAATTCAGCGTGGATCTGGACAAGCTTTTGACACCATTTCGCGTGCTTCAACTGGGAGAAGAAGTGAAGGATCATGACCTGGTGTTGTGCAACAACGAACGAAGTGCTTATATCTATCCTCTGGCACAGGAAAAAGAATCGGAAATCGTGCAGCAGCTTCTGTCCGAATCCCGGATCGATCTAATTGCCTGGAAGAGAGACAAGGGAGTTTTGGTCAAAGAAGGGGGATCGGGCAGAGAAGTGTATTTTGAACCGGGCGGGCCGAATCCCGATATCTACGGAAGAACGTGGAGCATCACAGGGGAAGGGTCTGTGTTGGATTTGCGTTCCGATCAAGGGATTGTACATTACGGTGATTACCCTGATGCTCTGTCCAGGTTATACGGGGCTTTGTATTCGCAAGACATTCCCATGATTGTGATCACCGCCCGTCCCCGCTATGAATTTTTAAGCCGGTATTATCCCCGGCATGCGAACGGCGGCTGCCACGGTTCTTTGCACAAGTATGATTCGCTGCTTCCCCTTATTGTGGCTGGAACGGGTCACCCTCTGAACGAACGGCCCCGGCTGGTGGATTTGAAAAATTTTATTCTCGAACTTTTTGATACATAAAAACAGGAACCTGAAGTATCCAGGTTCCTGTTTTCATTATCTTTACGATTGCTTATATTGCGGTTCTTGCTGCTGCACGTAGTTCATACGGGATTGCAATGTGCTCTTGCAATTGTCCAGAGTCTGTGCCAATTGATTGTACATCTGCTTCGCCTGTTGATCGTTTGTGTCAAGAGCGAACTGTTTCAAACTCGCACATGCGGATTCGATGGAAGCTACCGTTTGTTGAAGTTTCGTTCCAACCGTCATCGTGTAATCACCTCCCTACAGTAGAGTTTCCAAAGGCGGAGGAGTTACTCAACAAGTTTTTGGAAATTGGGAATTTGTCCGTTTCGTTGAGACAAGTTCTTGCGTACTGTATTACATCCTGGGAGGTGGACATACAGTGCAGAGAACCAAACATCGGTTGGCAGCGGGCACTCCTTTCGAAACGTCTTATTATTTGCTGCAAGGAAGTGAGAAAGGGCCTGTTTGCATGGTCACGGCAGGTATCCACGGAACAGAAATTGCCGGTATGTACGCGGCTCAAAAACTGCGCGACATTCGAATTAAAAAGGGGACTTTACTTGTGGTGCCGATTGTCAATGTACAAGCATATCGACAACGCATACGGGGAAACCCCGATTTGAATCGGACCTTTCCCCGGAATTCGGAGGATTCGGCGAATCATGTCCTGGCGAACGATTTATTTCGATTGGCAAAGCGTTATGAGCCTGAACTATGCCTCGATCTCCACGAAGCCAACGGGTTTTCCCGACTAAAAAAATCCGCCCTTGGCCAGTCGTTGATCACGAATCCCACAAGTTCTTCCCTACCCGTGGTGAAACGCATTGTCAACCGCATGAACTGCTCAATCGACCGGAAATCGAGACATTTTACGATCCGTCTCAGAGTATTGCCCGGGTCGTTTCGAACTGCCGTCGCCCGCGTGTTAGGTGCCCGTGCGGTAACCGTCGAAACATCCATGAACCTTCCGCTTGCTCTGCGGATTCAATACCAACTCGATATTGTGCGCCATTTCCTGCGGGGGATGGATTTGATCTAAACGCTGTCTATCAGAACATCGCCCCTACCTGTACAGAAAAGTGAATCGCTTTACATGATCTCGATCTTAACCAATTTCTTCGGAGATACTTGATGAACACCGTCATCGCTTTCAAGCTGCAGTTTTCCGTTCTTCAGGATGGGGCCCCCTTCCCATATCACATTCTGAAATGGATCAAACAAGGTCACCCTGATTTTGCGGCCATGTTCCAATGCTTCCTGTAGAAGATAGTTCAGTTCGTACCATTTCATCTTCGGACAGCATAGGTTGCTTCCGTTTTTTTGATTCCTGCTTCGAACGTTCCATGAGTTCCCTGTGTTCCGGCAGCACGAGCCGCATCGCCTCGAAAATGTTGCCGTCGATAATTCGCATGGTTTTCCCCCTGTCCGTTACATATAGTGGCCGCCGATCTTTTTGCTTCTGTCTGCCAATTGCCCCGCTTGTTTGAGGCTGATGGCCCGCATGATACTCGTTTCCCCGTATTTTGCCCGAATGTCATCCATCGCTTTGGATAGGCTGTTGCGTTTTATCACATCGTCTACCAACGAGAGTTGAAGTGCATTCGACTTTCGCAGCAAATCAAGTGAAACGGTGACAGCTCTCACACCGTCCCGGGTCCACCAGCGGTCCAGCAGGTGGAGCAAAAAGGGGTATAACTGATTCGCTTCATCCGAATAAAAGTCGATTGTTTTCGTTTTAAAAAATCCGCCCTGAAGTCCTTCGTAAGTCAACCCGAGCCCCACACGCCTGCCTTTCTGTCCTGCAGCCCTTGCTCTTCGACAGACCTCATCCAGCAATTCCAGTATGACAACGGTAACCTCCTCACGCTTATAAAAGTCTTTGGGCAGCGCTGTAACGCTTCTCCAAGCCGCATGGCATTTTCGATTCCCGCTTTCTTGGCCGTAGGCGTTGCCGCTAAAATAATACCCGATCTCAGCTGAGGATCACCGGATACCACCAGCGCCGGGTCGGTGGAGTCATCGTATTCGTGCCGATCCAATGCAAATTCAGGCCGGGAAGCTGCCTCACATGACGCATAAAAGCTTTGCATGTCGATGAGACCATAGATCCATTGATTACCTCTCTTCCCCCACCCATCTTCTCAGTAACCCCTGCATCTCAGCGTCCAGCATCGACCGCATAAAAACAACTTCATGCACACGTCCGTTCCATCGGTATTGGATCCAGATATCCAGAGGCCGGTTGTGGCGTTCAAGTATGGAAATGTCTTTTTGCCGGAGCTGCTGTTTCAACCCTCGCATCTGTTGGGAAATTTGCTGTTCAAATATTTCAAGTTCGAGAATCTTGCGAATCACAGCCGTGACACGCATATCGCACCCCCAAACACGAATATATGTTCTGGTATGGGTATTATAATCTCTTCGTTTGGATATATGCAAACAAATGTTCTCTGGAAATAATTTCTGGTGTGAAGCAGGATTACGGTAAAGTCCGGAACCTCTAAAGTGTATCGTCTGCTAAAGACGTTATGGGTGCCAGGACTTGTTTCAGCAGCTAACGTTCTTCCGTTCTCGAATGCCATGACAGATGGGAAAAGCTAGGGACTCGTCATCGTGCTGCGATGGGATTGATCGAGCGAAGCGATTCTCTTGTGCTGGTCGTTTCCGAAGAGAGCCCGATTAATTCGGTGGAATGACCGGAGGCACCGGAACATACATGCCGCATATACTAACCGAGGGTGGTATCAGGAAGGAAGGTGATCCCCAAGATGGAGGATTACATCTGTCTGGAATGCGGCAAGTTCTATGATGGAGATGAGGACCGCCGCCAAAAAAATGTTTGTCAGGAATGTGAGGAAGCGTCCGACAGCTAAAGCCCCATTACGCGACGATTGCGTAATGGGGCTCTTTATTATTGACCGGTGCTGCTGCCGGGACTTTTCGATTCAGTGCCGGAACTGCTGTCCTTACTGCTGTCCTTACTGCTGTCCTTACTGCTGTCCTTACTGCTATCCTTGCCGCCGCTGGCCGGCGATTCGGCTCCGCTGCTGCTGTTTCCGCCAACCGGGTTGCTTTGACCGGCACCAGGTTTTTCTTCCTTTGAAAACGGTGAAGAAGGATTCAGGTCAACCCCTTTTTCCTCCTTACCGGTCGAATCGGCGGGTTTCGTGCCTGTACCTCCTCCAGAGCAAGCTGTAAGTCCTCCCCCCGCCAGTAAGGCCGCAAGAGTAACCACCATCAATTTCTTCACAGATACCTCCCCTTTCGCTTCAGGATCGTTATCTTGCACATCTTCATGTTATCTGCAAAATATAACCATTCCATTAGCAAAAAGGGATTGATCATTTATCCTTTTATTAAAAATTTATGATCCTGCTGATCGGTACCGATTTCGTCAACAGTGGGCATCCAAAGAGTAAAAGTCGTTCCTTTCCCCAACTCGCTGTGAACCGATATTTTGCCTTTATGGAGTTCCACCAGTTCTTTGACGATGGCAAGCCCCAGTCCGGTTCCCTTATTGGATTTCGACCGTACACGATCTCCTTTGAAAAACCTTTCCCAAATCCGCTCCAAATCGTCTTCGGCAATTCCGGTTCCTGTATCCGCCACCACGATTTTCAGTTCGTTTCGTTCCCGGGCGGCAGTCAATTCAATCGTACCGTTTTCGGTGAATTTGATCGAATTATTCACCAGATTCTTGAGAATTTGCATCACCCGGTGCTTGTCCGCATAAAGTTTAGACAGGTTTTCACCGGCGGACACTTTCACTTGAACATTCTTTCTCTCAGCCTCCTGGCGAAACGAAAAGGCTACCTTCTTCATCACTTCCGCAATATCAACCGGCGCTTTAAACAGAGTGACTTCCTTGTTCTCCAGTTTGACGAGATCCATCAGATCGTCCACCAGACGATTCAAATGCAGGGTCTCTTGGTACATCACGTAAAGATACTTTTCTCTCGCTTCCTCATCTTCCACCAACCCGTCTTGCAGCGCTTCCAAAAATCCTTGTATCGCCGTAAGCGGGGTGCGGAGCTCATGTGAAATGTTGGCGAGAAAATCACTGCGGACCTGTTCCAACCGGATGCGATCCCTTTCCACCCGTTCGAGTTTTTCGGCCAGCGTATTAATGGTTTGAGCCAAATCCCCTATCTCATCGGGGTCTTGAATGTGAACTCGCTTGCTGTAGTTTCCCATTCCAATCTCTACGGCTGTTTGATCAATTTTTTTCAAGGGGCGTGTAATCGACCACGACAGGTAAGAGACCATAGCGGTCGACAATAGGATTCCGAATAGAGTGGCCCAGAGGATTGTCTCCCGGATAAAACCAAATGTCTTATCGATTCCTTCGACGGGAGCATGCAGGACAATACCGCCATAAATCTGGTCTTTTTTTCCCCAGGGAACCACAACAGACAGCATCGGCTTGGTCATCCCCGCAAATTCGAGCTCCGTGACCGCACTTTGTCCTTGCAGCACCTTGCTGATGATGGAAGAGGAGACCGATTTTCCGATAAACACTTCATCCATCATCGAGGTGGCCAGAATTTTTCCTTCCCGGTTAAACACCCAGATGCGGGTATCAAAAGACTGGTCGAAAAATGCCAGCGTTTCGACCGATTTCTCGTTAAGCTGCGGGGAGTTTTGAATTGCCAGATTGACATTTTTGGCCTTGCGCAGCAATTCTTCCTGAGTGGTTTCGTAAATGGACTGCTTAATGAGCAGCGACATGGTGAGTCCCGCCGCCCCCAGCCCCAAGAGAACCGTAATCAGATAACTGAATAAAAGGCGGCGAAACAGGCTTTTGTTAATCCAAGCCATCAGGCTTCAACCTCAAATTTGTATCCTACGCCCCAGACGGTATGAATGAAGTTCATCTGGAGACCGTTTAACCGTTCCCGGATTTTTTTGATATGCACGTCGACAGTCCGAATATCCCCGAAAAAGTCATATCCCCATATTTGTTCAAGAAGCTGTTCCCGGGTAAATACATTGCCCGGCGATTTGGCCATGTGTACCAGCAAATCAAATTCTTTCGGGCGGAAAGCCACTTTTTCATCATTAACAAGGACTTCGCGTCTTTCCGTGTCAATGGTTAACTTATCAAATTCCAGAACTTTGGCCGCTTCCTCTTCCTTGATTTCTCTCGGCTGCATCCGTCGGAAAATTGCCTTCATTCTCGCTACAAGTTCCCTGGGACTAAACGGTTTTGTCATATAGTCATCCGCGCCCAGTTCCAGTCCCAGCACTCGGTCAAATTCCTCATCCTTTGCTGTCAGCATGATAATGGGCACATCCGAATTTTTGCGAATTTCCCGGCACACCGCAAAGCCGTCCATCCCCGGCATCATGACATCCAGGATCACCACATGAGGATTCTGGTTTTTTGCCAATTCGAGAGCCGTTTCGCCATTGTCCGCTTCAAGGAGTTCAATCTGCTGTTTTCTAAAATAAAGCCGAATAATCTCTCGCACATTCGGATCATCATCCGCAAGCAATACCTGTTTATGCAGCATCATCATGAACCTCCTTTAAACGTTTTCCAAAAGGATAAAATCTATCATTATATAAAAGCGCGTTTACTATAGTTTTCGCAGAAACAAGCGATTTTGCAAGTGTGCCAACAAAAAAGGAACCCGCATTACCGCAGGTTCCCTTTCTAATCCTTGCTCTCTAGCGCCATTTCCTCCAAATAGCTGTAACGTTTCAGTTCTTCAAGTGCTGATTGAATACTGAGTTCATCGTCTTTGGATTGCCCTGCAAGCTCTTTGAGATCCTCCAAACCGGCATCCGGATTGTTTTTCAGGTACACCAATATGCCTTTCGCCGCCCAAGACAATCTATCGTCACCAAAATCCCCCACGATTTCTCGAAACACTTTGTGCGGCAGTATGTTTAATTCTACAAGATGCTGAAGGGCTCGGGTTGCCTGCTTGGAATTCATGCGCCCTTGACGAGTGATGCTGTAGTGTTGCCAATTCAAATCCTCTCCCACATCAATCCGGTCGCTATCTAAAAATGTAAAAGACAAAAGTAATCATTCTATGAGAAAAATGAGAATATTTTGTTAGAAAGATATGAAAAAAGTATGACCATCATCCGATGTAAAAAAGCGACCCACTTCAAGTGGATCGCTTGCTGCTACTATGTACCCCGCTTATGCCGTCGAGACGGATTGTTTTCAGAACCCGCACTCGCAGGTGGGCGACTCATCGAAGCTTGCTGCCGTCCCATCGTCCCGAAGGAGGTGGGCATGACATCCGCAACGAGTTCTGTCTCCCCGAAAACACTTATCGGTTCAAAACAAGTTACCGTTCTGACGAGCATCGCAGGAAATGGATTCGCTCTTTGTGTTTTTTATTATACCCAAAAACCGCATAAACTCAATCCTAATTTGCTAACAAAAGAAGAATTTTTTGGACGCTAGCGAGAAAGAAATTTAAGAATCGGTCTTGTCGGGTGGGCGTGATGAATTCTCCGGCTTACGACCGACCAATCTATATTGGCCAAAAACGCGTCAATGTAGCGTGCCTTATCGGTCCCGTAATCGATAAAATAGGAGTGCTCATACATATCCATCGGGAGAATCACCGATGCCTGGAGCACATTTCCGTCATGCTGCGAATCGGTAATAAAATTGAACAAATGTCCGTAATCCTGGTCATACGCAAGGATCGCCCAGCCTCTTGCCGCCTTCCCTGCCGCTTTAAACCTCGCCACCCACTCTTCATAGGAGCCGAAATCCCGCTCAATCAATTCCAAAGTCCGCCCGGTAGGTCTACCGCCTTTTCCGCCTAATTGTTCAAAATATAATTCATGCAGCTTCACTGCGTTTAAGGCAAATGTCTCACCGCGCTTCAATGCCCGATACTCACTGTATGTGGAGTTGGCGGCTGCCAGATCGACCTTCGCGAGCTTTGCCCGAACTTCGTTCACTTTCTTTACATATCCTTCGTACAGTTTGTAGTGTTCCTTGATCGTGTTCGCTGAAATTCCAACCAGTTTTACTATTCGCTCCGGCAAGGGCTTCAATTCAATTTGATGGTATCTTTGCATATCCCGTTGCATTAAGCCTCCTCCTCTAGCGTTACCGAAGTTTTCGGATGGTAAAGGTGTCAGCCAGGAGCACCCAGTTTTGGGGGAAGTCATTGCCGAGCACCCAATAACTGATACCGCGCAGATTAAATTCATTGATCAGGTCCAATTTTGCCACGACACTACGGGCATCTTCAAACCAAACCTCATGCTGTCTGCGTTGATTGTCGTAATACCGGTAAAAAGGAGCCTCCAACGTTTCGTTGTATTGGATGTCCACGTTTTCGCGATCAGCCTGGATAATGGCGCCCTGCGGACTGATCCCGCGTGCCCATGTCCCCTTAACAAACGGAAGTGTCCAGTCATAGCCGTACAAGGGAAAACCCATCAGGATCTTGTTGGAAGGAATCACGCTCACCGCATACCGTAAAACATCCCTCATCTTGTTAATCGGTGCCACAGCATACGGAGGCCCTCCCGACCATCCCCATTCATAGGTCATGATGACAGTAAAGTCGACAATTGCCCCATGTGCCCGATAATCGTGTGCACCGTGCCAGGCACCTGTGGTCCAATCCGCTTCTTTTGGGGCCAACGCAGTGGACAACGAGGCACCGACCGTATCAAGCCGGGCTTCCAAATCCCGAAGAAATTGATTGTACGCCTCCCGGTCCTCCGGGCCTACCCGCTCGAAATCGATGTTCACGCCGACAAACCCTTTTTGCCGGATTGTCTGCACCAGATTATCGAAAAGCCGGTTCTTCACATCCGGGTTTCTGATCACCGTACGAGCGATTTCGGTATTAAAGTTCGTTCCGTCAAAATTGGTCATTACCAGCAAGGGCGCGATTCGAAAATCACGTGCCGCCTGCAGTACAACCGAGTCATTGGGAGCTGTCAGACCTCCCTCGCGAGTGGCCCGATAGCTGAAAACACTCACGTACGTAAGGTACGGAGCGACATCTGCAAGAATTTCCCTGTCGGCTTGCAATCCTTTCGGCTCAATGTACGCATTGACTTCGATTGTTCGTTTGGGCGCCGTCACCTCCGGAATGATAATTCGTTGTCCAACTCTCAGAGCATTGGGATTCACTCCCGGATTCGCCTGCGCAATCCGCTGAGGGGAGACCCCATACTGCTGTCCGAGCTTGTAAAATGTATCACCTGCTTTTACAATATGAATTCGTTCTGCCGTTGGAATCAGCAGCGTTTGCCCCACCACAAGAGATGCGGGATTGGGCGGCTCACTCAGACGGATGATGTCTTCAACGGCAGTTCTATACTGACGGGCCAGACTCCAGATCGTATCTCCGCGTTTGACAACATGAATCCGCACTTGCACTCCCCCTGTTTACACAAAAATTCACCTTTAGCCTATTCAAGACATGGGCATCTGGTGCATCCCACAGGTACTGGATGACCCATAGCATAGAGAAAGGGGGGATTTTGGTGGGTAAGGTTCGCCCGCTGTCATATCGCAGTTACCAATCAACAGACGATCGATTCATCATCGATGCTGCGTTGTTGACCATGAAAAAAATTTTTGAAGAATCAACCGGCTGCTCGTTAACAGAAGATGTTATCCGTGAGCAACTAAACGCAAATGAAACAACCAGAATCATCGAACAAAACGGAAAACCGATCGGCTATTACGGTTACACTGTCTATCCATCCCGGAAGATGTACTGGAGTGCCTTGATTCTTATACCTACTGCTCAACACAGAGGATTAGGCAACCAAGTGGTTCGTCAAGTGGAAAAAGAGGCGTTAGCGAAAGGCGTGAGGGTAATTGAAGGTCATGTTCAGACTGCTAACAAAAGAGCGCTTTCCTTTTGGATAAAGAATGGTTTCCAAACGGTTGGAAGTCCCTTTCAGGGAATGATCGAAATTCGTAAAAAACTCCAACGAATAAATGAAGCAAGAGACGTGAAAAAACCGGTATGCCGCCGATAGGGCATACCGGTGAAAGTTTGCTTTACCTTGCAGCCAAAACGTCACAGAATGCTTTTGCATACTCGGGCAAATCCGGCGGACGGCGGGCGGAAACAATGTGTCCGTCCACAACAACAGGCTCGTCGAACCAAATCGCTCCCGCATTTTCCATATCGTCCCGAATCCCCGGAGTGGACGTAACCTTTCTGTCTTTTAAAATTCTGGCCGAAATGAGAACCCAACCGGCATGGCAAATCTGGCCGATTGGGTTGCCTGCAGCATCCATTTCACGGACTGCTTGAAGCACTTTGTCATAACGGCGAAGTTTATCCGGTGCCCATCCCCCGGGAACCAAAATACCGTCGTAATCCGCGCTGTTCACTTCATCAAATGAAAACTCCGCCACGGCAGGAACACCATATTTCCCATAGTATACCTTTCCCTTTTCAGGGCCGACCAGATCAACAACTGCCCCTTCTTCGCGAGCCCGGTAAATTGGGTACCACAACTCCAGATCTTCGAACTCCTCATCAACCAGGCCAATGACTCGTTTCCCATCTAATCTCATCTCGTTTCCCTCCTATACACCAACTATTTTTGACTGTACACCGAATTTGTGTTTTGTCAATTCACCTGGCTTTGTTTGTTTTATGAATCGCCTTCCTGCCCTGCAGGCTTTTTGACTACCTTTTTCACGATGCGCCGCTTGGGTGCCTCCGCTTGCGGATCCACCGTATCAAGCCCTTTTTCCCGCAGCAAATTCTGAATCCGTTTGACATCAATCGGGGCAATCCGCCAGGCCTTTTCTGCATACAGAAAGGTCTCAGCCGTCAAATCCCCCTGTTCTCTCAGTTCCTCAAGCGCCATCCGGACACGCTCGATCGGAACTTTCAACATCTCTGCAACATCATCCATGTTAAAACGAACTGTCATGGTCAACCTCCACCAATCACCGGGTCATGGAAGCCTGCTCTTCTCCCATCTCTCTGCTCCGCTCGGCGGCACGGGTGATGACCCGTTCCACCAATTCTTTAAAATTGGCTTCTTGAAAGACCCGAATCCCCGCCATTGTGGTGCCGTTAGGGGATGTTACCTGACGGCGCAGTTCCTGGGGATCGAGGCCTGTTTCCTGCAGCATCTTGCCAGCCCCGAATAAAGTTTGCAAAATTAAAGTTCTTGCCGTGTCAGCGGGGAGGCCCAAGGATTCAGCCGCCTGCTGCATCGCTTCCACCATATAATAAAAATAGGCCGGCCCGCTCCCCGAAAGTCCTGTCACCGCATCCAGCAGTTTTTCCTCTACTACCGATACGGTTCCCAAAACAGATAAAATCGCTTCCGCCACCTGCTTTGTGTCCTCCGTGCAGTATTGGCCGTAAGAAACCGCGGTAGCCGATTCCAGCACCGCACAAGCGGTATTTGGCATTGCCCGTACCACTTGTACATTGTTCCCCAGAATAGATTCGATCATCTCTGCAGGAATCCCTGCCGCAACGGACAGTACAATCGGATTGCTGATTTTTTCGCGGATCTGTTCCAGTGCTTGTGCTACATCATGAGGTTTGCAAGCGAGGATGATCACGTCCGCTGAAGCAAGTGCCTCTGCCCCCGACTCGTCTGTCACAGATTTCACAATCGACACCTCATACCGTACTTGCAAATCCTGCAAACGATCGAGGTTGCTTCTATTGGTGACAACTATGTGTTCAGCCGGCAATGCATCCCCCTCCGTCAACCCGCGAATCATCGCTTCTGCAATCGCCCCGGCGCCCAACATCAGAATTTTTTTGCCTTGCAGAACGGTTTCTCTCATCTCATTCTCCCCCTATCACCGGGTTTGCCCGGTTCCCCTGATGATATATTTGTAACTTGTCAACTCCCGCAGCCCCATTGGCCCCCTTGCATGAAGCTTTTGGGTAGAGATCCCGATCTCCGCTCCAAATCCGAACTCAAAGCCGTCTGTAAAACGGGTGGATGCATTGTGGTACACGGCAGCCGCATCCACTTCGGCCAGGAATTTCTCAGCCGCTGCCTGATTCTCCGTCACAATTGCTTCCGAATGACGCGTACCGTATCGCTCGATATGTTCAATTGCCTCTTCCACCTTGGACACCACTTTAATCGCGAGAATCAGATCGAGGTACTCCGTTGCATAATCTTCTTCCGTTGCAAACGAGATATCCAGACACTGAGTTTCCCCCAGAATCTCCTGTGTCTTTCTGCAGCCGCGGACCTCCACACCCCGTTCCTGCAGGGCATACACAATCCCGGGGAGCCACTTGCCGGCCTGTTCGTGCACAAGCAGTGTCTCCATCGCGTTACAAACAGAAGGGCGTTGTGTTTTTGCGTTCAGTACGATCCGGGTCGCCTTGTCAAAATCAGCCGCTTCATCCACATAAACATGGCAATTGCCGACTCCGGTTTCGATAACCGGTACGAGCGCATTTTCGATAACTCTTTGGATCAGTCCTGCCCCGCCTCGCGGAATTACAAGATCCACTACATCTTTCGCCCGAATCAGGATGTCGACCGATTCCCGTTCGGTCCGATCAATCAGTTGAACTGCCTCAAGCGGAATTCGGCTGCCGGCAAGACCTTCCCGCATTGCATCGACCAGAGCAATGTTGGAACGAAGCGCTTCTTTGCCGCCTCTCAACACTACCGCGTTGCCTGTCTTAAGTGCCAATCCCGCAGCGTCAACCGTAACATTCGGACGGGATTCGTAAATCATCGCAATGACGCCAAACGGAACCCTCACCTTTTCAATCAAGAGACCATTCGGACGCTCGATCGTCTCGAGTGTTTCGCCTACAGGATCGGCCAATTCCACGATTTGACGCAATCCTTCCATCATGTCCTGCAGCCTCTTCTCGGTCAGTACCAAGCGGTCAATCCGGGTTTCCGGGATTCCGTTCTCCCGGGCTTCCCGTACATCCTCAGCATTAGCGGCAAAAATCGACTCCCGGTTCTTCCAGAGGGATTCAGCCATTGCGAGGAGTGCTTTGTTTTTGTCATCCGCAGGCATTACCCCAAGTACCCGTGCAGCTTTCTTTGCCGCTTGCGCCTTAGCCAATACCGTTTCCTTCAGCTCGATTTGACTCATGTGAAAATCCCCTCCCTGGATTGAATGACCATTGCATCCCGATGGATGACTTCATGATAGTTGTGCAATTTCTCTCCTAACTGGCGCCGCTCGATCAGGAGCCGCAGATCGCGGTCAGAGAAGCTGACAGCCCCTTTTCCGATCAACCGACCGTCTTGCGACACCACTTGCACAATCGAACCTTCGTGAAAATCGCCTTCCACTTCCACAATCCCGGGCAGAAGCAAACTGCTTGCCCGTTCGATCAAAGCGCGTACCGCGCCGTTGTCGATCACCAGACGGCCTTCTGTCCGTGTGCCGTACGCGATCCAGGATTTTTTGCTGGAAAGCCGCTGTTTCGAGTAGAATCGGGTTCCGAGGGACTCCCCCTCCATGATTCGACTGAGAACATTCGGTTCGGAACTCGAGGCCACTACCACGTCAATGCCCGAATCGACAGCCATTCTTGCTGCCGTCAACTTGGTTTTCATGCCGCCGGTTCCCAAAGCGGTTCCGTTTCCTCCCGCAGCTTCTTCCAGTTCCGGTGTGATCTCCCACACGTCCTGGATTCGTGTCGCGTCAGGATCGGTTTTTGGATTGGCTGTGTAAAGTCCGTCAATATCCGTTAAGAGAACAAGCAGATCCGCTTCTGTAACAAGAGCCACCAGGCTGCCGAGCGTATCATTGTCACCGAATCGAATTTGTTCGACAGTAACCGTATCATTCTCGTTGACGATGGGCAGAATTCCGTGACGCATCAGTGTCTCCGCCGTATTGCGAATGTGAATGAACCGCTTCCGATCTTCAATATCCGAACGGGTGAGAAGAAGCTGGGCAATCACGATCCCATGTTCGGCAAACAACTTCTGATACAGCTCAATCAGCAAACCTTGCCCTACTGCCGCTGCCGCCTGTTTTTCCGGCATGGTTATATTGGGGCGCGGCCATCCCAACTTCCCAAGTCCCGCTGCCACTGCCCCGGACGACACGAGAATCACCTCGTATTCCTGTCGAGTTTGCAAATTCGCGACTTGATTGACCAAACCGCTCATCTTCTCGACTGACAGGCGACCCTGTTCATTCGTCAGACTGCTGGAACCAATTTTCACAACGATGCGCTTTGCACTCATTCCACTCACCCTCTTTCCAAAAACAAAAAGCCCCTCGTCCCAGAAGGACGAAAGGCATTCTTTCGCGGTACCACCTTCATTGACAGAATCCTTTTAGCAAGAACATAGCAAAAACACACAGGTATTCTGTCCACTCAATCCGAATAACGGCCGGGAGCCGTCCCGCTTTTCACGGGAAGTTCAGGAGGCGGGTTCGGTCTGCTGCACGACGGGATCTCACAGCCGCTGAATCCCGTTCTCTGGACGTCTCGACAGACTTACTCACTCCATCATCACAATAACCGATTCACTTATTTTTATATTTATACACGAACTTGCATGGAATTGTCAATAAATTTTGTTTTCCAAAAATTACGCAAGGGTCATTGATCCAAACCGCGATTTTTTAAGAGTGTCTGATAATGTTCGAAAAGAAATTTCTTCCGCACTTCATTGTCCTCGGTTGTCAGGTACGCCTCCCGGAGTGCGAGGTGCTCCTCTTTCTCCATCAGGTGCTCGAAATCATTCGAAATCAAGGTAATCACCTGATCCAGGTCCCGTTGCGGCCAGGTGGTCAAGGTCGTCCAAGACAGGCGAACCATGTCCCGGCGAAAATCACGCAGCAGCTCAGGTGGAATTTTGTCGTATTGCATGTTGGATTCTCCTTTGATTCTGGAGTTCTTTATTCTATCGCGTTTATGTATCGCAAAAGACTTTCCTCTGTACTATCAACAACCATTTGGATAAACGGTTCGACTTCTCCTTGTACACTGGCTTTTTCCAACGAATCATAATAGGCTATGCGTTTTTCTGTATCAGCCTTAAGAATTGCCGGAGGATAGCCATAGCTCATAAGAATCATGTTCATTAGCAATCTTGCGGTTCGTCCGTTCCCATCCACGAAAGGGTGGATGTAGACAAACTTAAAATGAAGCAGCGCTGCAAGTTCAACCGGATGCAGTTTTTTGACTTCGGACTGGTACCACCTCATGAGGCCTCCCATCTCATCCGGAACCTTCAAAAAATGGGGGGGCTGATGTTGGCTGCCCGAGATTGCCACATTGATCTTCCGATACATCCCCGCATTCTCATCATCGATATTTTTGAGGATCAGATGATGGACATCCTTAATCACTTTTTCCGAAAGTGGAGTTTGGGTGCTTACAAGTTCCTCTATATACGTGATCGCTTCCCCGTGGTTGAGGACTTCAAAGTGTTCACGCAGCGATTTACCGCCGATAGTGAGACCTTCCTCCAACACCAATTTGGTTTCAAGCAAAGTAAGCGTATTTCCTTCAATCGCGTTGGAATTGTATGTCCAATCCACCCGGAACACTTCCCGCAAATTCCGGACTGCAGCTTCCGGCAATGGACGTTTGCTGTCCAGCTTTTGTTTTAGTTCATCCACTTTTTTAAAATCAACCAACGCCATCCCTCACTTGCTGACCAGTTTACACCTATCATCTCATAATGATTGATCTGCGTAAATGCTCTTTGCACCTGCCCTGTCTCGTGGCCAACACCGTTGTTCCGATCCTCGCATACTACCAATACGAAAACAAACATAAGGCTACGAGCACCCGTCCAAGAGGTTTTAAATAGAGAGCATATAGTAATAACATAAAGAACAAAGGAGGTATTCATTGATGCCTGGACCACATGTTGAGCAACTACGACGTTGCCGTAGACGACTAAGACGTTGTCGCAGACAACTGAGACGTTGTCGGAGACAACTAAGACGCTGTCGGAGAGGTTGAATTTGATAGAATCGGGCTGAGAAGTTATTCTCAGCCTTTTCTTCATCTCACGCCACTATTCCATAAACGGTTACTTGCAGAAAAGTGACAATCCTCCGGCTGCTATCGCAACGTAAGAATAACCACTTCCGGCCGGTTAAAGATTCTTTGCGGAATAATGCTGTTACCCAAGCCTCTGCTCACAACCATCGACGTGTTTCCTTCCTGATATACGCCTGCGGTATACCTTGGAAAAAAGCCCTGGCCCGGAGAGATCAATCCGACGATAAAAGGTAATCTACATTGCCCCCCGTGGGCATGTCCGGACAGTACCAAGTCCGCCAGGAAGATCAGCAGATTGCCAAGAAAGGGATTCCAACCACCCTGGGTCTCCGAGAAAGAGTCCGCAATGTTGAGGGTTACTATTCCCAATACGGACACCAGAATGCCCAACGTCTGGTTCCGATTCAATCGTTCCTTCAGAAAGAAAAAGCGATCAACCCGGTAAGCGCCGGTATGGTGCTTGTGATAATTCCCGCTGAGGCAGCCGTCGTCAACTGTACTCCGTAGAGCATGCGCCTCATATTTTTTCCTCCGGTCATCATTTATCAGACAAAGCCAAGCGGATTCCTATAAAAACGAATATGCTTGCTTTCGCCATATTGACATATTTACTGATTCTTGAATTGTTAACTATTTTTCTGCCAAAACTTCCTGAAAAAATGGCTACCAGAGTAAAAATGATGATCGCCTGCAGCATAAAAATCAGCCCCAATACGATCATTTGTCCTGAGATGTTACCCACTTCAGGAGATACGAACTGGGGGAGAAAAGCAAGAAAAAAGAGAGAGACTTTTGGATTTAAAACATTCATCAGAATTCCCCGTCTATAGAGTGCTCCGGGACTCATACGAGTCGCTGTTTGGTTCACCGGAGAATCGCTTCCTTCTTTTATTGCTTGCCATGCCATATATAAAAGATAGAGCGCCCCGGCATATTTTACAATTTGGAAAGCGACCGTGGATTGATGCAAAAGTGCGGAAATACCCAAAGCGGCCGCCAGTGTGTGAACAGTAACTCCTGAACACAAACCTAATGCGGTTGCAATTCCAGCCTTTCTCCCTTGCGAAACGCTCTGAGCGATTACAAATAAGATATCGGGGCCGGGTGCAATCGTCATCAGCATCGAAACCGCGATAAAATAAAGCAAACTGGCGAATTCCATACTTCATCACCTCAACACCGGTTCAGAGAGAATCTGACTCCCCGCCCCTTTGATAATATCTGTTATTGCCTGAAATAAATTTGGCGGATATTCAGCCAGACGGTGACATAAATACAGGTACCATTCCGTTCCGTAAGGGAGATAGATTCTTGCTTGAGAACCCTTATTTTTGAGCTGTTCAAGCAGAGCTGAACGAATCCCGTAAAGCATTTCCACTTCGACATGCGGAAGGGAAAGGTACTCCCTTTGCTCGACTTCTTCAATGATTCTCTCATCATGAGTCGCTATCGAAACAGAATGTTCCGCTTTCACTAAAAAATCAACCAGTTCAAGATAACGCTCGTTTAACTGCTCCGAGCGGGGAATCGAAATATCTGCCGGCTCCTGATAAGCCCCTTTTACAATTCGAATCTTTCCCGGGTAATTCAACAGTTCTTTCAGATCACTTGCTGAGCGGTCCAGATGGGCTTGGATCGTGATTCCTACGTTCGGATGGGTTCAACTGGCTTTTTTATAAACCTCGAATATTTGTGAGGTTTTAGCAGATTCCTCCATACTAACGATGACTGATAAATGATATGGTTTCGCTTCCTCTGCCAACTCAACCAGATGTTGATAGGCTAATTCAGAGTCCACGGACAGTCCGATATGCGACAGATCCAGGCATATGTCAGCACCAATCGAACAGGAACCCGCCTGATGTATCAATTTCACGTATTCCTCTTTTGCGTTTTGACAAACCTCGATCGTTCCAGTGTTTTCCCCCATAAAATCAAGGGAAACCAGATACCCTTCCGCAAACAATTCTTAGGCTCTTTGTACCCCTTCCTCGCGTGTTTCACCTGTTACAAAACGCTTGGCAGCACACCATAACAATCGATTCAGGTCTCGGGATCCCTGAATATAGGATTTAATCTGTTCGTTCCGAGCAATCGCCTTCAGTGCATCTGCAACTCGGAGTTCGTCGTTAGACATCATAGTGAATTCCCCTTTCACTTTTCTCCCCGTAACGTACCATGATAAACTGGTTTACAGTAGATCCACTAAAAGCGGATTTTCATGGTACCAGTTGGGAGTGGAATTAGAATGGTGTGCATTTCGGTCGATAAAACCCTGGATATTCCGCTAATTCGGCAGGTGTACGAGCAAATTCGAACCAAAATCTTAAGCGGTGAAATTCGGTCTGGGTACCAACTTCCTTCTACCCGTGAATTGGCTTCAGCCCCGTGTAAAGGGTAACACATCAATGTTACCCTTCGTTTTTAATCAGTATCGTGTTGCAAGGACAATCAAAACCAATCCTGTTCCCACTACGAACGTAATCAAAATTAGAGCCGTCATTTTACCGGAACTTGAAGGTACACCTTGGCGATCGATTCAAGCGTGTTTTGGTCGGTGTTGCTCCAAAACTCAAAACGGGTGATTTGGTTCTGTTCCTCTTTCTGTTCCACAGATCGAGCTTTAGCCAGTTTGATTGATACAATTGGCAATGATCCCACGACAATGTTTAACAAATAGTTTCTGCAACCCAAAAGGGGAATCCTTCGCAAAAACACAGAGCGGAATTTGTAGTAATAGGGCACAAACCCATTTCAAAATAAACTCCTCTTCATATTTTTAGTATTACGGGAGAGGAGGTGTTTTAATGGCTGAAGTAAGCCCAAAATTCAAAAGACTCTGTGACCGTTTTGCCAGAATTCTTGGCGGAGAACATGAGATTGACGAAGGACCTGTTTGCTTGGTTAGTAGGCCTAGAAGATTCCCCGCTACAATTTTAGGCAGACGTACAACATCACCTTTAACCAAATATCAGTTCTTCTCATTTGAATCGCTTGACAGAAGCGGTAAAGCCCTTTGTCTTGGTGAAACCGTAGTGTTTCAAAACGAAATAAACAGATTGCTTTCCAACTTGAGAAAAGAAGGGATTATCGTCACTGCTGTGCACAACCACTGGTTATTTGATAACCCCCGGCTGATGTTTATGCACTGGGAAACAATTGAAAATCCCATAGTATTCGCAAGGAAAATGAATCGGGCACTTCGTTTCTTAAAAGATCGTGAAAACCGATAAAAAAGTTTTTATTTGCAAGTATGACAGTACTTATCAAAACAGACGAAGATCAGCTCCTCGTCTGTTTTGATACCTTATTCACTGGTCGCCAAATTCACCAGCGCAGCGATCGCAGGATTTTGCCGTTTGGAAGACAGATAAGCCAGGTAAAACTCCCGTTCCCCGGGCAATTCGGCCAGGATTTTGATTCGTCCGTGCCTGGTGGCCGGTCGTGCAGCCAGGTCGGATACGATGGAATACCCGAGTCCTGCCTCAACCATCGAGATCACCGCTTCCGTACTGTCCACCTCAGCCACACAGTTCAGTTCCTCGACAGACCCTCGCCATTCGCGCAATCCTTCCTTGGCAGCCTGCCAAGTGCCAGAGCCTTCGACACGGAAAATAAACGGTTTCCCCTTGATATCCCCGAATCCGTCAACATCTTCGCTGTCAACCGGTCCGATCAGCAGCATTTTGTCCCGGGCAATCACATGCCCGGCAAACTGCTCGCCCCGAGGTTCCATACCGATAATGCCGACCTCGAGCCTTCCGTCCCGAAGCAATCCCAGCACTTCCTCCGAATCATGAACGGAAAGCCGGACCTCCATACGGGGATACCGGTTCCGAAATTCCCGAAGAATGGGAGGAATCAGATAAGATCCCGGGATGGTGCTTGTTCCGATTCGCATCAGGCCCGTTAGCTCTCCCTGCATCCCATGGCATTGATCCACAAGTTCATTCCATGAATCAAGAAGCTCTTTTCCTTTCTTATACACCAGGCGTCCCGCTTCGGTCGGTTCAACCGCATCACGGTACAGCAGCATGACTCCCAGATCTTCTTCCAGAGTCTTAATCTGTTTGCTTACAGCCGGTTGACTTATATCGAGGAGATCCGCAACAGTCGAGAAATTCTTATGTTCGACAACCATCATAAAGGTTCGAATGCGCTTTAGATTCATACACCACTCTCATTTCTTCCGCAAAGTGTGCGGTACCCGCATCTCATACAGTCCGCACGTTGTTCAGTCATTGGGTATGCATCTATGGTACAACCTTCCAACAGCTTTGTGCAAGTTTGCGCAAGATTGTCCCGTAAAGCCGCAAGCACGCGTTCACTTACATCCACCTGTACCGACTGATCCGCATCCAGGAAGAAAAGAACGGCGCTTTTCACAGGTTTTTGAAAAACCGCTTTTGCCGCAAGCGCATAGAGCTGCAATTGCACCCGGTACTTGTCCACAAGTTCAGTCAATTGTTGTTGGCTTCGGATCTCGTTCGTCTTAAAATCGACAACCGTAAGCGTTCCGTCCGCTTCCTTAATCACCGCATCGATAAAACCGTGAACCATCGTGGGTCCTATTCGTAAATAGAAGGCCTGCTCCCGTTCGGATCCGGGATGGAACCACGGACTGTTCAAATAGCGATCCGCCATTTTTTCAAGATAGCCGGTGATCTCCGGAATCTGTTCTTTCCGGATTCCCTTGGCCGTTTGAACGTGTTTGCGAATCAATTCCCTTTTCTGTTCGGGGCTGTGTAATTGCTCGAACAATTCGTGCACCAATGTACCGCGGATATCCGCGTGGATACGTCGATGTTGAGCTTCCGACTGTGTTCCGGCAGCTCCGTCCGCCATAGTTGTTGTCCCAGCCTCTGCCATTTCCTCTTCTTCGCGATCCGGCAAACTGTCTGTTCCTCCCCCCGCCAGCTGCTGCAGCTCCAGGCTCCGGAGCTCGGGCAGTTGAAACACATAACGGAGATAAAATCGGCGCTGACAGGTTCGATACGCCATATAGGCAGAGGCGGAGATCATCGGCAAGTTGATGGAGTTCGGGTTTCCGACAGGGAAGAGAAGACCAGGCGGATCGCCGATCTGACCGGCTTCCTGACCGGCTTCCCGTTTTGTCTCTCGCTGAAACACTCTCTCCCGCCAGATTTGCCAAGGTTTGCTGAGCCCCTGATCCGAATCGGCATCCGGCAGCCCCACTTCGGCGTTTACAACGATGCGGTAATCGCTTCCTTGTGCCGGATCCCCTTTTTCCACTATACCGCAGGTGATTTCATCAAACTTTGGAAAACCGGCCTGCTCCAGAATCCATTTTTGCCAGGAACGCTGTTCCCTTTTGGGCTTTGTTGCCGTCAGGATTAAGTAGTCGCGGGCGCGGGTCATGGCGACATAAAGTTTGCGGTGTTCTTCCAGCAGCTCTCTGTCACTTTCCTGCTCTTTCATCAACTGGAACAGGCCATCTCCCTGTACTTCCAGTTCCCCTTCAGCCGCTGTATCCCCGAACCGTTCCCCTTTCAGCCCCATCCCTATTCCAGGGCGGATCAGACAACGGGTGGAATCGCCGGTCGTGAGAGGACGTTTCAGATCGGGAAGAATAACAACCGGAAACTCGAGTCCCTTCGAAGCGTGAACGGTCATTAACCTTACGGCACCGCCGCCTGCCCCGGCTCCACTTCCCAACTGGGCTTCTGTCTCAGAAACTTCATCTTCCCGCATTCGCTGCAAATACGGAACGAACTCTGCGACCCCATAACCATCTTTCCTCTGCAGCTCCTCGGCAATCTCGATCAGTTTCAGCACGTTCGCAAAACGCAGTTCCCCGCCAAATCCGGCAAGCAGAACCTGCAAATACCCGCTGTCCCGCAAAATCGTCCGCAGAAAATCGGATAGCGGCCGAAGGTGGCAGCTTTCCCTCCATTGAGTAAGCTTTTTCGCTGCCCATAATGCCTTGGAAAATTCAGGTTCCCCAATCAGTTCCCAGAGACGGGAGAGAGTCGTCCCATCGTCCGACAAGTCTCCGGCGGAATCATTCGTGACAGGCGCTAAACCAAGCGCCTCCAGACCCTCCGCAACAGATCCCTCCTGCGCCAACCAAAACAGGGTTTCATCCGAAAGTGCAAATACGGGAGAACGGAGCACCGAAGCCAAAGCGACCTCATCCGTCGGATCGACAATCGCCTTCAGCAGCGAATAAACATCTGTAATCTCCTGCTTCTTGTAGAACTGTCTGCCTTTTTCCACCGAATAGGGAATGCCGTACTGCTGCAATGCCTGCTCATACACAGACAGGTGAGTGGTTGCGGAGAACAGAATCGCAATGTCTCCATACTGAACCGGATGCGGAGTCTCTGCTTGTTCCCCTGATTTCTTCCGATATACCAAGGGTGCACGACCCCCAACCAACTCCCGGATGCGCCGGGCTATCAGATCGGCTTCGCCGTCTCTTGCGTCTTCCTCTTCTTCTGTTCTATGAATCAAAATCTCAACGCAAGGATTGGTGTGACCCGGATTCCGCGCCGCGTGAAGCGGCGCAAATCGGACCTGCTTCACGTTTGCAGTATCGGCGTTTTGCATCAGATTGGCGAAGAAATCGTTGATATAGGTAATGATTCCCGCCTGTGTCCGGAAGTTGATCCCCATATCGATCAGGCGGTCACCGGCTCCCGACAGGCGGTGTTCATCTTCTACTTCTTGAAACACATCAACATCCGCCCCGCGGAATTTATAGATCGATTGTTTCCCGTCGCCGACCAGGAAGCGTTTCACCCTGCCGTCTGTTCCTGCGATCCGGTCAAGAATCGACTTCTGCAGCCGGTTCGTATCCTGAAATTCATCGATCATCGCGAAGCGGAATCGCTTGCCGTACGATTCGGCCACTTCCGGGTATTCTTTCAGCATCTTGGCTGTGAGTCGCTCCAAATCATGAAAATCAAGAGCATGCCGCTCCTCTTTTTTCTGCTGGCAGCGAGCCTCCAACGATTCCAACAAGCTGCAAAAAACACGGACTCGATGCATCGCATCAGGCCCAATTTCCAAGCGCATGAGGTGCGGGAGCAGCACTTCCTTCAACTGTGCCTGAGCGTCTTTCAGCGCTTCGGAGCCGCTTTTGCGCCATATGGTCTTCAACAGATCCCGCAGCGTTTTCCGGACTTCCGGATTGACCACACCGTCCCAGGTCCGCAGAAGAGCCGATTTTTCCTGCCACTGGGTTACCCAGGCTTCCATATGGAGGGCGTACTGTGGAAGTTTTTTCTTCGTGTCGGCCAGCAACGCCGCCAACTCCGGTCTCACCGTAACGTCCACAATCTTGTCAATCTCATCGACAATCGAGCGAATCTGTTCCCGCATGGAAGCAAAAGATTTCTCCGTATCAATCAAAATCTGCTCTACCGGATAATCGAAAGTTTGTACTGCATCGTGGGCGGCCAGAAGCGATTCTACGATCCCCCGGCGGCCTCCCCAGGCAAGGTATAGCGGTTTGAGATCTTCAAACCGTTCCCGCATCGCCTCTTTGAGCAGTTCTTCCACCGCTTCTTCCAGCAGTCGTTCCACTTCGTCCGGCTCCAAAATTTCCGCCAGCGGATCAATTCCCGCTTCCACCGGGTGCTCTTTCAGAATTCGCATACAGAAGCCGTGAATCGTCGAGATGATCGCCGAATCCAGCTCGTTGTACATTTGGCGCCAACGTTTTTTCTCTGCCGGATCGGGTGCCTGATCGATCCACTTTTGAACCGCTCCCCGAATCCTTCGCTTCATCTCCGCCGCTGCCAACTCGGTAAACGTAATCGCGACAATCTGACCCGGTCGGGCACCCCGCACCAACATCTCCATATAGCGTTCCGTAAGCACCCACGTCTTCCCCGAACCTGCGCCGGCCGCCACCAAAAGATCGTCATCCAGATTGATGATTGCTTTTAACTGCGCTTCGTTCGGTTCCGGATTGCGAATTCGATTCATTGGTGTTTGCAGTGTCATTTCGACCGCTCCTTCTTAAAACAGGACGTTTTATCCCGCGTTGTCGCCATGGACGGCGCCGATCTTAGCGGGGTAACCTTTGGCAAATCTGCATACGGATAGATACTTGCAATATGGATCACACTCAACCCGGGGTCTAGCGTCAAAAACACCGTCACGCAGAGCCTCACGCTGATCCCCGATCCGTTCCAGCGCCCCTTCCAATTCAACCGTCAGTTCCTGCCTTAGATCTGCCTTTTTGGTGTCCTTGATGCCCCACATACTTGCCTCTTCGGCCCAGACGCCTACCAGTTTGGCAGGCAAAGGGGACACTTGATGAAAGCCGCCGCCAAGCGGACTCACTTCATTCCCTTGCCGGGAAGCCCATTCGCTGTATGCGGCCAAGTACACGGGAAGCTGCCAGTTGGTCCCCTGTTCCAGATCCTTGATGCCTTTGTATTTCTTCGGATTCAAACTTGTCTTGTAATCGTAGATGGCAAAGCGTGACCCGTCTTCCGACACATCAATGCGGTCAATTCGTCCGCGGAACCGCATGATCTCGCCGCCCACCCGCAAAGCAATCAATTCTTCCGTGGAGTTCTCATCGGCAGGCTGCCGTTCGTCCTCGCCGATTTGGCTCCCAAACGACCACTCCAAATGAGCCGGACGCATCCGTGACTGGACGAGAGTCTCAAGCTCCCGTTCCAGCCACAGACGAACCTCTTTTTTCAGACGCAGTTTTTCCACCGGCCAATAATGGGAAGCGGTGAGCTCCGAATCTTCCCAATCCCTGCATGTCTCTTCAAAAATCGGGTCATAGCTCTCCAATACAGCCTGTGCTGTTTCCGTACTTACCCGGTTCTGCCGTGTCAGTGGCTGCAGGAGCCGTTGCGCAAGGTCGTGCAGGAAAATCCCTTTCCCGTTAACCGGAATCCCGTCCTGTACTTCTTCCTGCGGCTGGATTTTTAACACTCTGGCCGAAAAAAACTTAAACGGGCATACCGCATAATCATTAAGAACAGACACACTCCACGGATAGCCCGGATGAAACTTCTCCCGCAGAATCGCCTTGATCACGGGGTCTTCCAACCGTCCCGCGAAGCGGGTTGGAACCCCACTGCTCCGTTCCGATTCCACCTCTACCCGATCAAGGAACTGCTGCCATTCCCCGGACGCAAGCTCCTGCTGGAAGCGCTTCTCTACCGACGCATCCGGTTCCGTCCTGACGTGCAATGAACGCTCACCGCCCAACCAGATCGATACCCGTTCACGCCACTCCTGCACGCTGGAAATCTCCTCCCACTGATCCGGGATCGGAAGCTTCGACATCGCCCCTCGAAAGCGGGCGGGTGCAGTCCATTCCCCCTCCTCCAGGCAGCGAATAACCGCTTCCAGATAGGGAGAAGGCAGGTTTCGCTCATCCGCTTCCGGACTCTGATATCCCAAGTAGAGCTTTTCTGCCGCCGACTGGATACAATTTCGAAACAGCAGGCTCTGCAGTTCCATTTGTTCCCGCCTTTGCAGAATCACTCCCTGCTCCTGAGTCACCTGTTCGATTCTCTCGACCAGCCAGTGGTCTCCTGTCTTTTTCGGATAGCGCCCTTCATTCAATCCCAATAGAAACACGCCCCGAAAAGACAGCCCTCTCATTTCGGCCGGACGAAATACGCGAACACCAAGACCGGCCCCCGCATCGACCTGCACTTTTTGTTGGTGCAAGAGTTCTCTCCATTCCTTCCAGAAGAGGGAAAACGGAACCTCGCGATCCCCGAACAGCCGCTTTGCCCGGACCAAACTTTCCAAACTGTCCAGACAGGTCTGCCAAGCCCTGACATCTCGCCGCAGATCTTGAATCGTATACACTCCGCCCTGTGCTGCCCGTACGTACAACTCATCCACCAACTGCAAGCGGGTGACCAGGTTCCGGACCGATTCAGCATGAGCAGCATAGGTCGCTTTTTCGGAAAAATCGGCCTGTTCCTGAACGACAGCCTGCATCATCCGGCGAACAACCGGGACTTCGACAACGTTTTGAATATCCGCCAAACTGACTGCGATTTGATTCTCCTGGAACACGCGGCGAATCAAAGGGCGGTAGGTTGCATCATCCGCTACCACAATTGCAAAATCGGACACGCCCCAACCGTCCTTGACCAATCGTTTGATTTCCTTTGCCACCGCTCGCACTTCCTGCAATGGAGAGGCGGTCGGAATCAACTCCACCCCGCGAGCCGGCAGCCGCTCCGGGTTTTCTGCAAAAACGGTTCGGGCGAAACGTGCGAAATAGTCGGGATCAACCTCTGCCCCCTCCTGCAATCCCGTTTTCCACAGCGTAATCTGCTCTTCTTTCTGTGCAACCGGTCCCGGAAGCTCGATATGTTCCACCCCCAGTGCACCAAGGGCTTTAATCAGTCGATGACCGCTTTTTCGAAGCAGCCCTGTTCCTTCCGCATCGGCAGGATACGGCATGAAAATCTCAACATGCGGCACATGCCTGCAGATCGCTTCCACAATCGGGAACTGCAAAGGGGTGACGGTAAGAAAATCTATGTAAACCGCTTCCATCCCGCTGAACAATTCCGCTCCGTAACGAAGCAAGTGTTCCGCCGCCACGCGATATCCTTCCTGCCTGTCCAGCAGACGAACACCGGAATGCTCCCGCAACAGCCGCTGATAGTGGTGATAGATTGTAAAAAACGAACGAACATATGGATGGGGTCCACAATCCCATCTTTCGGCGATTTCCTCGGTTATCCCTGAGCTTTTCATTTCCTCGATTGCTTCGAGGATGGATCGGCAAAAGCCGGGCTTGTCCACAATCTGTCGAAAAGGGGCCACTGCCTCCTCACCGGCAACCTCAAGCGCCCGGGTCAGCACGGCCAATTTTCCCTGTTCGTCAATCCGAAGAACCTGTTCTTCCCTGGACAATCCAAGATCAACAAAATCGTCAAAGGTGCCAACCTGATTCGACACCCCTAAGCCGGAAGCAGTCAGTGATTCCCGGACTTCTTGGATCAGGTGGCGAGTCGGTAATAGGAAACGAAAATTCCGTCTCCCTTCCTGCAGCGCTTGCCTGCATTGTTCCGTCCATTTCAGTCTCAATTCATTCGTATACCATCCTGTGTATATGCGTTTCATAAGTCCTCCGCCCGAAACTTGCTTTCTGAACAGTATTCGCCGCCCGGTAGCCCAAACCCTTTGAATCGATCGAAAACCTGCGGCTCAATATCTGGAAGAACCACCAAGCGGGAGATGGTCTATTTCTTCTAAAATGAGCCATTAATACTAGCTACTTTCGGATACGCTTGTCATACCGTATCGTAAAAAATAATTTGGTTTCAGGAACCAGTAGGGGCAGGGCCTCACACATAGCTAAACGTTGATTTGAAAGAGTGGTAGTGTTGAAAAGGAATCAAGTTCGGTCCTTTAAGGGGGGATTTGTATCAGTGGTCGGGGAACAGGTGGTTATTGATGCCTTTGGTTGTGATTCGGCACTACTGAACGATGCAGATTTGCTGGAACGAATACTGACAAACCTGCTCCAGGATTTAGGGATGGAGATCCTCCACACTCACTTTCATCGTTTTCACCCCCAGGGAGTAACCGGAGCGATTATTATTTCCACTTCTCACCTGGCAATTCATACGTGGCCGGAACATAAATATGCAGCATTGGATCTGTTTACCTGCGGCGACATGGCTTCCTGGGAACAGATTGAAGACCTGCTGCGACAACTGTCGGCCGAGAGGGCTGTGGTGTATCAGCTGGCCCGCGGAGATGCGGCGGGTGCCCCACCATCTGTTCGAGAGATCCATCTGCACTCCCATTCGTCAGTCTGGCGAACAAAACAACAGTACCCACATAGGCCTGTGCACGGGGATGCCAGAGATGTGACCGAGCTGCGGCAACTGCTGTCCGGACGACATCGGATCGTTTATCAAGCGATCAGTGAAAATCGGGAGGTCCTGCTCGTAGAAGCATTTGATTTGCGGATGTACTTGAATCAGCAGCTGCAGTTCAGCGCTTTGGATGAAAGGATCTATCACGAAGCATTGGTCCATCCTGTGCTATCACTAGCCCGGGAACGTGATCGTGTTCTGATCATTGGGGGCGGCGATGGCTTGGCCCTTCGGGAAGTCCTGAAATATCCGGACGTCAGTCGGGTTCACCTCGTGGATCTGGACCCTATGATACTGAATGCAGCCGCGAACGTGCCTGAGATGGTTGCCCTTAATGAGGGAGCCTTTTCAGATCGACGGGTTCGTGTTTTTCAACAGGACGCCCAATTTTTCTTAACTCGCCGCCGCCGCAGGTACAATGTGATTATTCTGGATCTTCCGGATCCGGCAGATGCAGTGCTCAGCCGTCTCTATACAAAAGAATTTTTTGAAACTCTGTCCAATCACCTGGCTCCGGACGGGATCCTGGTTTGTCAGTCCCATTCTCCTCAAAATGCACCGTTTGTATTTTGGAGCATTGCCGAAACCCTTGAAAGCGCAGGATTGCCCACCCTCAGTTACCATGTGAATGTTCCGTCTTTCGGTGACTGGGGATTCCATTTGGCGGGACACACGCGACCAATCAAGAGGTTAATTCAAGTCTCGATACCCAATCGAACATTACCGAAAGACCTTTCCTCCTGGTTTCATTTCGATGATGCCGTTCTCTCCGTTCGCAAAAATGTGGAGGCAAACACGTTGGATCAGCTGACTTTACACAAGTTTTACCAGAAAGCAGTGGGTCCAAAGTTCGACTAAAAAAGATTCCTTTGAGAGAGCGGCACTCTCTTGGGAATCTTTTCTTCTATCAAATCTATCAAAATAAACTGAAAAAGGCTGGGAGGTTCGTAGAGTTGTCATCACATCAAAGACGTCTTTTTACGTCGGAATCAGTGACGGAAGGTCATCCGGATAAAATGTGTGACCAAATTTCCGACGCTATAGTAGATGCCATTTTCGCGGAAGATCCGAATGCCCGTGTTGCTTGTGAATGTGCTGTCAGTACAGGCTTGGTGCTTGTAACCGGAGAAATCACCACGAATGCATTTGTCATGATCCCCAAAATTGTCCGTCAAACGATCCGTAATATCGGCTATACCAATCCTGAGTATGGGTTTGATGCAGATACCTGTTCCATCTTGCTGGCAATCAATGAACAATCCCCTGATATCGCCATGGGAGTGAACAAGGCCTTAGAGGCGCGTGAAGCGGCAAATACAGACGAAAATGATGCGATCGGAGCGGGCGACCAGGGGCTAATGTTTGGTTTTGCTTGCAATGAAACAGAAGAATTAATGCCGTTACCAATTGCCTTATCTCACAAACTGGCCCGTCGTTTAGCCGAAGTCCGGAAAACGGGTGTGATTCCTTTTTTGCGTCCTGACGGGAAAACACAAGTCACTGTCGAGTATGAAGAAAATAAGCCTGTGCGAATCGATACGATCGTAATTTCGACCCAGCATGATCCGGAAGCAGCGCTTGAACAAATTAAAAAAGATGTGATTCAACACGTAGTTCTTCCTGTTGTTCCGTCTGATTTAATTGATGAAACCACAAAATACTTCATAAATCCAACAGGACGTTTTGTTATCGGGGGTCCACAGGGGGATGCCGGTTTGACCGGCCGCAAAATCATTGTGGATACGTACGGCGGTTATGCGAGGCATGGCGGTGGTGCCTTCTCCGGCAAGGATCCGACAAAAGTTGACCGCTCTGCTTCCTATGCTGCGAGATACGTCGCTAAAAATATTGTTGCAGCCGGTCTGGCTGATAAATGTGAAGTGCAGCTCGCTTATGCCATCGGGGTCGCTCAACCCGTTTCAATCAGCGTGGATACATTCGGTACCGGAAAGGTTGAGGAAAAGACTTTAATTCAATTGATCCGCAAACATTTTGATCTTCGCCCCGCAGGCATTATTAAGATGTTAAACCTGCGTCGTCCGATCTATGTCCAAACGGCAGCTTACGGTCATTTTGGCCGTTCGGATGTGAGTCTGCCGTGGGAGCAAACTGATAAAGCGGATCTATTGAAACATGAAGCGAAGAAGTAAATAGTTCATCCAGATCAACAAGAAAACTCCTACGTTACGCTTATACAACGTAGGAGCCTATTTTTCCTTCCACCCGGAAATTGTTTAACAGAGACCGCCATTACCTCTGAAATTCAGGATCTTCATAAGGGTGGGCCACCCAACCGGATGAATCGATGAAAAGACGAACCGCAACCACCCGACGGTTTTCCATCAGGGTGAAGTAGTGAGGGGTGTTAACCGGAACCGAAATCACATCTCCTGCACTCAATTCAACATCAAAATATCCGATTTCACCCTTTCCCTTGATGGTAAAAATGCCGTTTCCTGCCGTGATGGCCCTGACTTCATCCTCGGTATGCACATGGACCTGTTCAAACTTCTTGAGAAGTTCATTCAGATTCGGTGTCGCTTCAGACAGGGCAACAACGTCCCACTGAACATAGCCATTTCGTTCTGCGAGAGATTGAATTTCGGGATCAAAAATTTCAAGTATCTGTTCCTTTTCCTGATCCGAAAGTGTAAATTTATCACGCAGGTTCGCCGGCAGCTTTTCAGGATCCCAGTGCTCATAGAGAACTCCTTGCTCATTTAGAAACTCTCTTACGGCTTCCTCCCCTGGCAATCTCTCATTGGTGTTACGGATTCGAATTTCTGCCACAGTCTAATAGACTCCTTTCCTTTTGTTAGTTCTTGCTTAAGATAAGAAGCTTAACATGGTAGTCGAATAAAAATTCAAATGCTTCCAAATGACGTTTCGCCGCAAATTCACTTTCGCCCCACACGTAGATTCCATGGTTGCGGATCAACACCCCAGGAACCCGCGAGTCGAGGACTTTGCAAATTTCTGCTGCAAGCGTTGGAATACAAGCGTAATTTTCTACAATCGGAACGGTGATGGAGGCGCCTTCTTCCCAAATGTCAAACGCCTTGATCAGTTCATGTCCTTTGAAGGTGACCCCTCCCCGGTGTTTATACAGTTCCGACACGAGGCTATTCGATACGGTGTGAACATGGAACACAGCAGCACATTTGGAGACTTTCTGGTATAGAGCTGTATGAATCAAAGTTTCGGCAGATGGTTTCAATTGGGAAGCAGCTGCCGGTTTCCCTTCCAAATCCACTACAAGAAAATCGGTCGGAGTGTGAACGGATTTGTCTTTTCCGCTGACGGTAACCGCAATAAGCGATCGATTGCGATCCTGATGATCGGTCTTTATACGTAAGGACAGATTCCCACTGGTGGCTGGAAACCAGCCGCGTGCCGCAAATGTTTCCTTTACCCTGCGCAATGTTTCGAAAGCTTGTTGAATCGCTTCCAATTCGATTGTGTTTGAAGACATTTCGAATGCTTCACCCCTTCGGAAGAGTGATAGTGATCCAAGTCAACACCGTACTGACTGCGAGAGTAATGACATCGTACCGGTGCTCTTTCTTAGGAATACAATATGATGGTGGGATTTATTGTGTGTACAGGCTTTAAGAAAACAATTGTATGTCTCTAGAGCAGAAGCAGGACTTGTTTCATTTAATTTCTTGCCGGATTGATGCATAATGGTTTATATCGTTCACCAGATCTGCCGAACAAAACTCATAAGGGAGGAACCGAGCCAAATGGTATGGGGATTTAGAATCGCATCGATCCTATTCATTCTTATCCTGATAGCACTTTGTTTCCTGTTCTACCAATACAATCGCTGGCGGAGGCACTTGCCTAAACCTCCCTACAAACGGCCTCTCCTGATTCCAACCCCACACCAATGGAAGAACGACGACATTACGGTCAGTTGGATCGGTCATTCAACGCTCTACATAAACTTTTTCGGTACAAAAATCCTGACGGATCCCGTTTTTTCGGAGAGAGTCGGCCTTTCACTTGGCCCTTTAACTATCGGCCCTAAACGGCACACCGCACCCGCACTTCCGCTGAAATCGGCGTGCGACATTGATCTGATTCTGCTTTCGCATGCCCATATGGATCATTTTGATCTCCCCAGTTTAAAACGGCTTGCCAACCGCTCCGTACAGGTGATCACTGCGGCGGGAACCAGTCGGCTTCTGAAACGTATGAAGTTTGGACGCATCCAGGAACTCGGCGGGAAGGACAAAATCGAATTGGACAACGGGATGACCATCACAGCAGTCCCGGTCCGGCACTGGGGCAATCGCTTTCCCTGGAATCACAATTATGCCTGGACCGGCTATTTGATTGAATATAAAGGGGTGCGCTTGTTCTTCGCTGGAGATACAGCTTATACTCCCACTCTGAAAGAACTTCAAACGATCGGTCCGATCGACATTGCGTTCGTCCCAATCGGTGCCTATTCCCCGGTCTCATTCCAAGGGGCACATTGTACCCCCGAGCAAGCGTGGCAGATGTTTCTTGAAAGCGGTGCGAAATGGCTGGTGCCGATCCACTGGGATACGTTTGTCCTTTCCCATGAACCGGTGGAAGAACCCATGGAACGGCTCCTTGCTGTGGCTGGTGAAGAAGCCGGCAGAATAGTAATCCGGAAACACGGGGAAGAGTTTCGATTCTCTTATAAATCCAGTTCCACATATGAAAACCGCCCTGAAGATTTGGTCTTCTAGGACGGTTTCGATCGAGAACGGCTTCAGTGTCGTTCATGGATTTGAGCTAGAACTCTGTTACGATCCGTCTGGATTTTTCTCGTCTTCCACTTCCGACGATACTTGGATGGGATGCGGAACATATCCTTGAGTCTAGATCGGGGCAGGAAGCGAGTCCGGATCAGAATTTTAACGTCGCTTTGTGAGATCGGTCTGGTTGCCGCCAGACAGAAACCCCAGTCCTCTTCATATTTCTTCATGACATCAAAATGATAGGGCAATACATAAAAACCGGCCGCCTTGAGGGTTGCCAGGATACTCCCGCAGAATTCGGGCATCACTGACAGTACGGAGCAGGCTATGGCAATGACTCCGCCCGGCTGTAGCCGCTTTTTCAGGAGGCGGTAAAACTCCCGGCTGTAAAGACGGCCAAGCCCAAGGCTATCTTCGCTGGGCTCCGGAATGTCGATGATAATCACATCCCACTTCTGCCGGTTATACTCCACGAACAACCTGCCGTCCTTAACTACTGTTGTCACTTTGGGGTTATTTAAAGACCCTTTATTGAACTTCACCAGCGGCTTCAAATTCTTGCCGATATCGATCATTATCGCGTCTGCATCAACGGACGTAATCTCCTTTACCTCGCTATATCGAAGCGCTTCTCGCGCCGTAATTCCGCCGCCACCGCCGATGAGCAGCACACGCTGCCGATTCTTGGCAACGGCCATTGGTATATGAACCAACGCTTCTGCCCACATCTCGTCATCCTCTGTGGTGCCAAACATCACGTAACCGTCGCCATAGATCAGCACTGGGCCATTTTTTTCCTTGACCACCGCGATTCTCTGTAAGGGCGTCTTAATTTTGCGCAGAATGCGGTATTTCCCGTCTGGCTCATCGTCTTTGGATATATACTTACGGAGGGAAACAGTTGTCGCATCTAAAAGTGGCATGCCATTTTTATTGTCATAAACCATGCATATCCTCCTTTTGATTGAGTTTTTCCATGTAATCGACTATTACCATAAATGTCAGATTTCCAAATAAGGGTATGGTCAATAGCGGATGTTCAGGTAAAATTGTGCATTGACCCTTTGTTAGCTTTAACTTGCCCAACAAGACAAAAGCACCTCATCGCCTGCAGCCTATGAGGTGCTTTTTCAATCTATATGAAGTTACAAAGATTCGATGCCTGCGTAAAACCTTCCTCGAGACCCACGGGTTAAACTCCTGCGCGGTCTTGCGATTCTTTGATCGGAAAGAAGAGGAGATTCCCTTCAGACGCAGGGCCGTTTTTTTGGTGACCGATCTGCTTTTTACGTTTCTATTCTTATTATTGGGCTTCTGTGAGTCTTGCTGTTCGGTCTCTTGCTCTTGTTGTGCCCGGATTCTTCTCTGTTCTTCCACAAAGGATTCCAATAAAGATCGTCCGAATCGGATGACGTACGGTGTTGCATTCCGACCATATTTGGCGATAAACCCTGCCACCATCCGTGAAACGTCGTAAACCGTAAACGAACCTTCCAGCATCTTGATCATCCCGTCCACCCATGCTTCGACCTTTTCACGGGACTCTCCGGTTTTCTGTACCAACATTTCCACCAGACGCTGCTGTTCCGTCCCCATCCCGCTCCTCCTTCACCCCTATGAGATCCTAAGTGTAGTATCATATGATTCTGTGTCCTCACTTGCTAATCGCCAGAAGGGTGGGCGGGTCATTCTGCTGATTCAGAAACTGGTACCACAGAACTTGCGTATGTTTTTGGTTCAGGCGTTTCGCCCAATCCAGTACCTCGTTTGCTTCTTGCTTGCCACCCGGGTGTCCACTGTAAAGCACCGCCGCAATCAGGCCCCCGGGCGCCAACCAGTCATAAGCGGATTGCAATGCCAGCAACGTGGTGTCCGGCCGGGTCACAATCTGTTTGTCCCCTCCCGGCAAATAGCCAAGGTTAAACGTGACCGCTTGAATCTGTCCTTTGACTTCCGGAAGCAACACCTCGGAAAGCCTTTCATGCCCTTCATGAAAAAGCGTGACACGCGAAAGAAGCCCCGCATCGTGCAGCCGGGCTTCCGCCGATTCGAGGGCCTCTTTTTGAATATCGAAACCGAATACACGGCCTGTTTCCCCTACATTCTCCGCCAGAAAAAGGGTATCGTGCCCGTTGCCGACTGTTGCATCCACGGCAATCCCGCCAACCGTGAGACGCTCCCGCAGCAAGAGCTTCGCTTGCCACAGCACGGAAGGAATCCTCCATCCACTCATAGAAACGTCTCCTTAAATACCGGCAGTTCCTCAAATGATGCCTGGGGGTTATGGAGCTGTCCCTGCTCCGGCGTCCAAATGGGTTGCGGAGTCCAAAGACGTCCCTGCCATGTATTGCGCCGTTCCAGTTCGGCATCAATTCCGTTTAATACTCCCCATTTGTCCAAACTCCACATCGGTCCGATCAAGATATCAGGCGGTCCGTCCCCTGTTAATCGGTGAATGACCATTTCAGGCGGCAGAATCTCAAGGATATCCACTACCAACCGGATATATTGGTCTTTCTCAAGGAATTTCAACCCGCCCGCTTCAAACAGCTTGACAAGCGGTGTGTATTTCAACAAATGCAGCAGATGAATCTTGATTCCCTGTACCGGCAAGTTGGCAATCGCCCGCCCTGTCTCCATCATATCTTCCTCCGACTCGCCGGGAAGTCCAAGAATCATGTGGGAGCAGATGCGAATGTTATGCTTTCTCAGTTTCTCAACTGCATCCAGATAGCATTGATAATCATGTCCCCGATTGATAAGAAGTGCCGTACGTTCATGTACGGTCTGCAAGCCGAGTTCCACCCACAAGTAGGTCTTCTCGTTCAACTCTGCAAGCAGTTCCACCACATCATCCGGCAGACAGTCTGGCCGCGTGGCGATGGAAAGCCCGACGACCCCTTCCTGTTTGAGAATCGTTTCATACATCTCTCGCAGTTCCGACGCCGGTGCATAGGTGTTCGTATACGCCTGAAAATACCCAAGGTATTTGGCACGGGGCCATTTTTGGTGCATACGGTCACGGATCTTCAGGAACTGCTCTTCCAGGGAATCCTTCCGGTCCCCGGCAAAATCCCCCGACCCTTCCGCTGAACAGAATGTGCAGCCGCCGGTCCCTTTTGTACCGTCACGGTTCGGACAGGTAAAGCCCGCATCAAGCGGAACTTTGAAGATTTTCTCGTTGAAGGTCTGACGCAAGTGGTGATTCCATGTATGATACCGCTTTTTATGATAATCGCCGCCACCCCAGAAAAGAGGGGTATGCTGGTTGTTTACAATGTCAGTCATGGTGTTTGTCCCCCTTTCGGACCCATTCATTCTACGATTGTACCAAATCTCCGGAAAAATTCCTAAGGGAATGAAAGATTTATGTAAACTAAGAATTAGCAATGCAAAAAAGGGACAGCCTGCAGCTATCCCTGTTGTTCTGAAAAACCTTATTTTCGAAGGGCAAATCTCTTCACGGTTATTGATGCCGGAAACCCATCGGACCTACTCCCTTCCCGGTAGTTTTTTGTGCGTCCATTTCTTTTTTGTGGTGTATCATATGCCAAAACCGTGTATATACTATGTATACACAAAAGAAATGGAAGGTGATATAATGGAATTCAATCGAGAAAAAGGAGTGAAAACTATGACAATGACAACGACTGTTCAAAAGTGGGGGAATAGTCTTGCAGTCCGTATCCCTAGTGCTGTTGCTGAACGAATCGCGATTCATCAAGGCTCTGAAATGGAATTAAGTGTCGTGGATGATCATGGAATCACATTAGTTCCGAAAAAGAAGAAATATACGTTAGAAGAACTTTTGGCCCTAGCAAAACCGGAAAATCGCCATGATGAAATTGATTTTGGTATCGAAGGGAATGAAATGATTTGACGCAAGTACCAGACCGTGGGGATTTGGTTTACATTAATTTTAATCCGCAATCTGGACATGAACAAGCAGGCCGGCGCCCAGGTATTGTATTGTCCCCGAAAGAATTTAATGAAGTAACACAATTTGCAGTTATTTGTCCAATCACTCAAACAGTAAAGGGATGGCCTTTTGAAGTCGAGCTCCCAGAGGGCTTGGCTATTCAAGGGGCTATCCTTACTGATCAAGTCAAAAGTTTAGATTGGAAATCAAGAAGGATTCAAATCAAGGACCATGTACCTCCAGAAATCGTGACCGATTGTTTATACAAGATACATACCTTTTTGTAATTGAGGATGAAAAAGAGCTTCCGAATCATTCGGAAGCTCTTTTTCATTCGCAAGTCACTGCCAAAACTCCAGCGATTCCCTTTTAACCCTTTTCATGCCGGATCCGCATAATAACATCAATCTTATGTTTCCCATAGATCTACCTCAAGTTTCGTTCGATTATATTTTGAATCTGGGCGGTCAATGAACCCGAATGAGCGAGCTCGGAAGTCACGGTAAATCTCACATATCGCTCATCAAGTCCCAACGATTCCTGTAATCCGCCAAACAATCCTCTCGCTTTTTTATCCACTTGCAGGAGGACTTCAACTGCGTCGGCATCGCCACTCAGGAACACCACTTCAAGTTCATCCAAATGTCCTCTGAAAGGTCCGCCCGCCGGAACAAACTCAAATTCCTGAACAAATGGATGACTGTGTCTTACACGGGAATATTCGCAATCCGTTTTACGAAGACGGAAACCGAGTGAGTTAACCGCATCAAGAACGACCGTTTGAAGAGTGCTGGGGAGTACCTGGACAACATCCGTATCTTTTGGATCCACAGCACTAGGGATATCCAGTCCCGTTTCAATCCATACGGGTATCCTTCCTTGTGTAACAGGGGTTTCATAGGGAAGCACAAAAGCGAAAGGGATTTCCTTTGTTTCACCGGCCTTAAGCGAAAAAGGTGCTGATACGAGAAACTTTCCGACAACGCCGTTCAGTTTCACTTTCCTGTCATTTTCTTCTTTGGAGTATTGCGTCATTACGTACATGTAGATATTATCAATTTGTTGATCTGCATTGCCGCCTTCAACGGTTGCAACTCCCCGGACTTCCTCGCCAACCTGGTAGGCGGTTTTTTCAAGATGGGCATTCACTTGAGCAGAACCAATCCCGATACTTGCGAGTGCACGTTTAAAAAATGACATCGTGATTTCCCCTTCCCAGACAGGTTTCTCTCTCTTAGTATTGCAATCCGGTTTGGAGAAAGCAAGAAATTTCCTTTGCCTGCAGGAATCAGACATGCCATACTCGATTATGATATATGGTACTTTTACTGTATTTTTGAGGAGTGAAACCATGAAATTATTATTAGAGTCTTTCCGAACCATCAACCGGAATCTGGGAATGATTTGGCCTCCGGTGGTTACTGCAATTGGACTCTTTCTTTTATTTTTGATCTCTGTATTTTTATTGGTCGCAGGAACCGGAATCTTTTTATCATTTGAAAATTTCTTTTCTTCCGGTTTTGATCCCGGCTCATTTGATTTTGAAGCGATTTTTGATGAGATCGGGCCCGGTTTTTTGCTGATTCTGATCCCGTTTCTTTTATTGTCCGCTTTATTGGTATGGGTAGTAACCGCTTTTATGAGTGCAGGTTCATATAAACTCGCCTCTGACGTTCTGAGCGGGAACAAAACCTATTGGGGTTCCTTCTTCAAAGGCGGTTTTCGTTATCTGGGATGGAGTCTGGTATTTGGAATTGTGACGTTCGTGATGACGATTCCGATCAAGATTTTGAACAGCATTGTTACCTCTTTCCTGCCGGAAGATGGTGCAGCCGTTGTGACTGTGACTGTCCTTTATGTAATTCTAATGATCGTCATCGAGTATTTGCTGCTTCTGTTCTATCCGGCGCTCATTGACGGTAAGGAAAAGTTCGGGCAAGCACTCGGCACCAGTTTCCGCTTGGCTTGGAAAGCTTTTTTGCTAACCATTCTTCCGTTTATCGGATTGTTGATTCTCGGCGGCATTGTGATATTCGCACTGATAGGGATCGGGTACTTGACTCACCCGTTAGTGGCAGTGATTCTCGGGATCCCCTTGATTTTGTACATCTCCCCACTGGGTTCCGTGTGGATGACACTCGTCTACCGTAAACTGACACACCGTGAAGAACCCGTGATTCCGGAGACGTTTGAGGAGTTTTAAACGGAACTTCAATAACATCAAGGGCCGTCTCATTCTTCATGAGACGGCCTAATTATTTGATCTGTTTACGGCAAATTTACATAGATATCCGGTTGAATGTTGCGTATAGTAAGAAAGATTTTTCTATGTAGGGATATATTTATGTTCAAGCCCATTTTAAGAACGGCCAGTTTATGTGCGGTTATCAGCTTGTTCAAGAAAATCGAAGCTTACAGGTTGACTGTCAAAAGTGGGGATAAGGGGGTAAGAGACTTGCAAGGAAGCCTTACAGAAAGATGTGAAACTTACTTTCAAGACAGTTGACGAAAATTTATATACTTCCACCAGTTAGGTCTTCACGATTTTGATGGTTCGAAGACACTACTCTATCGTGTAACGGTATTTGAAAAATAGATAACCGGAGTCACAGTCTTTTCGCTAGGTGGGGACTATTTTAACGTTTACTTTTATAGAACCGAAATCCAAAACAAACTCCCAAGTTTCCAGATGAAACAAGTGATTTTTTCTTCAATATGAAAGACTCCTTCGAGGGATACCTTAGGTTCTTGGAAAATCTTTTGTTATGGATTGCCAATGCGCTTATAGTCTTTAACAATACCAGGTATTCTTCGGAGTTTTGGTAATTTTGGGTGAAATGGAAAGTTCAATAATTACCGAAGATTTTTTCATTAATATTAATTTTATTTAATAGAACGTAGATTTAATATGATTGATATGGTAAAATTTGATACGAACTTGCATATAAGGGGTGAATATATGCTGAAATTTACTGGTACCGTTGGCGTTACTTGTACATCCAGCCATTCTGTTGTAATGGCCCCGGGCGGATGCACCTGTTGTGCTGCGTCCACTTCTTGCTCGACCTGCTGCTGTGCTTGGTAACAGGGGGTTTTAAATTACGGTTTTCGGGCAGCAACCAAATCCACCATTGTCTTTCCCGACAATGGTGGGACTTTAAAAATTGTCAGCTAAGGAGAACCACAATAGAGAGCGCAAATCAACGTATAGAAGGGAGGCAAAGCCATGAATATTGAACTCTTTCTGACTACTGACTGCAACATGGGGTGTGTATTTTGCGGAGCTTGGAATCAGGAGGATCATAACAAACATATATCCTATGAAAAAGTCTGCAATATCTTGGACACTTTGAGCGAATCCGGGTATAAATACTTAAATCTTACAGGCGGGGAGCCCTTTTTGCACAAACATATATTTGATTTCGTGGATTACGCTCATGAAAGAGGATTTTATATCAATATCCCTACCAACGCATTGTTTATCAATGAAAAAGCAGTGAACCGCTTGAAATTTAAAAATGTCAATATACGAGTCAGCTTCCATTCGCTTGATAGGGATCGCTTCAAAAAGATTACGTTAACCGATACTATGGAAAAAGTCATTTCCGCCATCAAATTTATGCGAGACAATCAAATCCCATTTTCCATTGGATCTACCATTTATGAAGAAAACATTGATGAAATTGAAAATCTGGCAGATTTCGCGTTGGAAAACAGAGCGAAGTTTATCAGATTTCAAGCCGTTTTCAGTGTGTATCGGGGAAGAGATATTAAGCTTGAGAGCGAGTTTTACGAGGATCTTTTGACACGAATTGTTTCTGTCGGTATCAAACATCGTAAAAATCTTGATTTTAAGAAGAAAAATAACATTTTCCTCCACGATTATATAGACATTATGACAACAAAAAGATGCGGGGCCGCCTCAAGCATGTATATGGCAATTGATCCGAATCTTGTTTTGGTCCCCTGTCCTGTTTTGCCTCATTATATTGATTTGCCTACAGGAACATATGAGTCGATGGATAGCATCGAGAAAATGAAACAGGATTATAACGCTCTTTTTTCTGATGAGATGGTCGACAACTTGGAGGGAATCTGTAGGGACTGTGAATACAAGTCGGTTTGTAAGGGCGGGTGCCTGAGCACCAAATTGGCCAGAGGAATGAAAATAACGGTTGAGCAGCCTGTTTGCATGAAGAACATCGTACGAAACGTAATCAACAAATTCGACCAGAAGGAAGCGGAAGAAATGATTCAATATTGGCAGTACCATAACGACAAACGAGCCAACAAAGAGAACGTAAGTTGCATCAGGAGAATTCCGGTGTGGGAATTGAATTATAAATACAACTAAGACGGGGGTAAGTGCATGGCTGTGAAAGAAACCAAAAAGACACAAATGACCCTGCTTGAATTTAAACATATTGAAGCTCCTCCGATCATGAATATCTTCGACTTCGCCTCCAACATGCCGGCCTCGGTCTATCTGGAATCGACAGGCGTCAAGCTCGCAGAGGCTTGTTATCGAAGCTGCATTCTTTCAGAGACCCGTTTTACCAGCGAAGAGTATTTGCTGAATTCCCGACGCAGCACCATTGACATGGGGCTTCCACTTGGCGTATTTGCCTATGCTGCATCCGGTGTGCTTGGAAGTCTAGTGCAAAGGCATCTGAAAGAAGAAGAGGAACATAACGTAAAAGACGGTACAGTAAAACTTCCTCCTTACAAAAACATCAATACATCTTTAGGAGCTGCCATTCGTTCAAGACGCAGCGTTCGAGAAATGAGCGGCAAAAAGATGTCTTTGCAACAATTGTCCAACGTTCTATATTACGCCAATGGGGTGAGCGGAGAGTTTGACGTTAGTTCTGAGGGAGAAAACGTGCTAGAAACCGAATCTCTGGGAGTAAAGACTGTTAATCCCATTCGGACCGCCCCATCTGGTGGAGGACTATATCCAATCTATCTTTATATGATCATTCGAAACACCGAAAAGCTTGAGGACGGAATCTATAAATATTTGCCCCTGACCCATTCCTTAAAGAAGGTGCGCATTTTTGATGACCGGGATGATGACACCCTGAGAAGAATTACAGAGTTTGGGAACAACATTGACAGTTCCAAAATCAATGTGGCAATTTTCTATGTCTATCATTTGTTTGAAAACCCACGAAAATATGGTGACATGGGGTTCTCCTTTGCGCTTATCGAAGTCGGGGAAATTGCACAAAACATTCATCTGCCCGGGTTCGACAGTATAGGCCTAAGAGACGTAGGGATTGTGAGTGGGTATGATCACAATGATTTCAAGCCGGAACAGTCGATTTCCCGCGTTGAATTTATTACGCTGGCTGTGAAAACGCTCGAATTGGAACCGCAATCTGCAAACCTTACGTTTAAAGACAAGGACCAGATCCCGGCCTGGGCGAACGGTTACGTACAGACAGCTGGGATACGAGGACAATTCTCTTCGTCCGAACCAACCGATTTCGCGGGCAGAGATGGTGACCATTTTGGCAAAAGGTCTTGAATTGCCTGTTACCGATGAGTACACGTTAAATTATACAGATGCGAACAGCATCCCAAATTGGGCACTTCCTTACGTAAAAACAGCCACATCGAACGGCTTGATCCATGGCCATGCAGATGGACGATTCGCACCGAACGATCAAGCAAAAAGAGCCGAAGTCGCTTCTATTTTGTTCAATGTAATCTCCGAATAAGAGAAAAACTGGCAAGAACACGAAAACCGCTCCCAACGGAGCGGTTTTCGTTATTTGCGTTTTGTAATGGAACCGGAGCTGCCAACTTTGGTTTTTGGCGGAGAGTTATTCTTGGGCGGCGAAAAGCTGGAAGAGCTTGACTTCGATGTGGAACTTCCGGTTATACTTCGGGAAGATTTCATGATCGTACCGCTTCCGCCAGCAGAAGAAGATGTACCTGTGTCCTTTGGTGGGCTCGCCGGTTCTCTCTTCGTGATGCTTCCCCCGGAACCAACAGTTGGTTCTGAAGCTGCCGAAGGCTTGTCGCTCCGTTTGATGATCGATCCGCTGCCCTGCTTTGTGATGGGGGGGACCTGTTTTTTCTCCTGTGCCGTTGGCTTGCGATACTCAATATTCGGTTTATAAATATCCTTGCTCGTGTATCCCCGATAGTTCCCCGAATAATGCTTGTGAGCATCAAACAGTTCATCCAGAATCTCAGCCAGGATGTATCCCTCCAGGAATCCCGGGCTATAATTCTGCTGAATAAATTCTTTGCTGCTTATTTCAATCAGTGTATCGCCAGGTTTTTGCGGATCTCGCTGCAGATGGTACCACTCATCCGGATACACGAGAAACATTCGCTCCGGGTCCTCTTTTGAGATTTCCCGGGGGGTTCTCTGTTCTGCCAGTTCCTGCGCCACCTGCGGGACCGTTTTATTCTCCGCCCGGTATACGCGGGAAGCTTGAGGCCCATTTTGCGTCACCGATTCCAGTTGATAAGTTTCGCTCACAGACCGGCTTCCGCACCCGCTTACAAGCGATACCGCCAACGCTGCTGCCATGAATAACTTCAGGTAACGATACAGCCCCTGCATCGGTTCTCTCACCCCCTAGCTTCCACGCAATACCTGCACATCAGCAGGCAGTACCGACTCTCCCTCATACAACATAAACCGACCGTCCTGCCACTCAATTCGCAGCAATTTCCGATCATCCGATTGAAACTGCCAAACATACTGCTCTCCCCCGTTTGAAAAAGGGGTCTTCCCTGCCACCGTAACATTCCCCGAATATTGCTCTTCCAGATGGTACGATGTACCTTCCATCTCGATTGTGGTTGGCACTTCGTTAAACGAATCCAACCGTCCGTCGATCGGACTGTATAACGCGAACGCCGTCCGTTCCCGTTCTTCAATATGGAGATAACGGACTGTATTCCCATCCTGCAATGTCAGGAGAATCGCATTGCGGTGGGTGTTTCGGGTTCGGCCCGTTATTTGATACGTTATCAACGATACTTCGATCACATCACCCGGTCCGACTGTTAATATGCTTTTCTCCGGTTTGGGAGGTTCCGGTTGTTTGAGAATGTTTTTGATTCGATTCAACAGACTCACAATTCGTTCCCCTTCCTGTCAATTCTGTGCGCAGAGAATCTACGTTGAAGTTTTTTAGAGACACGCCGCCAAAATAAGTGCCCCGACTACATGCAGGGAACCCCCGAGGAGGGCATGGGCCACTTTTCCTTCCTGTGTGCCTTGATCAAGATCTAACCCGACACCTTTCTTCAGGGCAATCTCCATAATCATTTCGATAACAAATAATATTACGAATGAAACCACTGAGACCATCAACGCTTGCCACAAATCATTTGATTTCGAAATCGATTGAGACAGTATATACCCTTGCGCAAACAGCTTCATCACAAAACGGGTCGTTACCGCCACGTTCCCATTTCGAATCTCAGCTATATCCTTATATTTAGTGAACAACGAGTCAATCGTCATGAGCACGAACAGCAATACGGCTCCCGCACCGGTCCATACCACCATCGCCAGCACATTCGTCCAGGTCAAACCAGATTCCTCCCCTGACTTATACTTTGCAACGAGTAGAAGAAAAAGGGGACCGCAACAGCGGTGAACCCCTTATTCATATTTCTTCATCAATTCGGCCAATTCGTCCTCAATTTGCTTGTCTTTACCCAACTTCTCAAATTCTTCGTCCAGCGATTTTTCTTTTTTATAGATCTCGCCGCTGGCTTCCGCCTCCGCTTCCATCTGGAGCACCTTGTCTTCCATCCGCTTCAGGCCTGCCATCGCGGTATCTGAGCCAATCCCGGACATTGCTTTGTTGATGTCTTTTTGCGCTTTCGCTGCGTTTGCTCGGGCGACAAGCGTTTCCCGTTTGTTTTTCAACTCGGTGATTTGCTTTCGCATGTCTTCCAGCTTCTCACGCAGGTTATCAGCCGCCAGTTTATTCTGTTCGTAGCTTGCTTTATATTCGTTCATTTTTTGCTCAGCCGCTTTTTTCTCTTCCAATGCCCGGCGGGCAAGGTCCACATTTTTTGCTTGTGCCGCTGTATGGGCTTGCTCGTTGCGCTTCTTAACCAATGCTTCCTGCTCTTCATAGAGCTGCTTAAACTTCTTCTCCAGTGCGATTTGCGCGGCAACCGCTTTTTCCGCCTCTTCCAGATCATCGTGCATGTCCCGCAGGTACTGATCGGTCATTTTCACCGGATCTTCCGCTTTCTCAATCAAAGCGTAAACATTCGACAATGTGAGATCTCGTAAACGCTTGAACAGTGACATCACTAGTTCCCCCTCAAAAGTTCCAAGATTTTTACCAACAATGGGATTTCATTTCCCTAGTGTTGTATTACGTGCAATTTCAAAAAAGGTTTCATCCACGAATTTGAAAATTTTTATGCGGTTTTGTTTTCTGCGGCAGGTTCGTCTGAATGAACGGTTTTTTGCGTCAATCCTTTCACAAGCCGATCCAAATCGAGGCCGGATACGTCCTTGAGCATTTGAGGTGCAGTCGCCATCAGGGTAGTGACATAATTGCTTACCCGCGCCGCCCCTTCTCCATTCCCGGTATCCACCACGGTCATCTTATCAATCGACTTCAGTGGTTCAGCCACTTTCCCGGCCAACTCAGGCAGCATCTTCACGATAATGTCCAAGACAGCCGCTTCGCCAAATTTTTGGAACGCTTCCGCCAGCTTCTCCTTCGCTTCCGCCTCAGCCAGCCCCCGCAGGCGCACCACTTCTGCCTCGGCAATCCCTTTTGCCTTCTCCGCTTCCGCAATCGCGAGACCTTCCAACCGCTTCTGTTCTGCAAGCGCTTTTGCTTCCGCTTCAATCTTATATTTCTGCGCATCCGTTTCGCCTTGTCGGCTTCCGCCGCCTGCTCCACCGCATACCGGTCGGCATCCGCTTTTTTCTTCACTTCGGCGTCATACTGCTTCTCCCGCCGAAGAATTTCTTTCTCTTCCAGATCGATTTCTCTTTCCTTTCGGACGAGTTCGATCTTCATCTGTTCTTCCACTACCATCTGCTTCGAGCGGGCTTCCTGAATCGCGTAGGCTTGATCCGCCTCCGCTTTCGCAAGATCCTGATCTTTCTTAAAAGACGCGACCTTCAATTCTTTTTCTTTTGCGGCCTCCGCAATATTCGTATCTCTCAGCTTGTCGAGTTCTCGCTGTTCTTCATGGGTTTGACGTAACCGAAATAGACGATAATTGCCAACAAAATCGCAAGCAGGAACGACAAAACAAAAACGGCCATGGTGGTTAGGGAAGTGTACTGACTAAGCAAAATCCCAGCCCCGCCAAATCCGGTGATCCCGCCTATGACCACCATGGGTTCAAGAAAATCTGCGGATAGGAAATCAAACATTCCATCAAAGATCCCGCTCAATACATCACCAAAAAACACTGTAATTGCCGCGAACAGAATTCCACCCGCAAGACACCCCCAATAGAGCTCGGTCATTCAATTCCCCCTTTTTGTGATCATTCAGTACCACACGATATATGTCTATACGTACTTTAACGTATTAAGTTTCAGAATTGGAACAAATTTTTCTTCCTCATTTTGGTTTCCAAACCAAAATTTAATTTGTGAACAAAAAAGGAACTTTTTCGCCTCACCTTGAACCTCTAGTAAGAAAGACTTTTCTGAATAGGGGGGTTATTATGGCTTTTTCCTGGTCGACACTTTTACTGGTCGGTACTTCTCTTGTTGGTGTGTGCATCCTTGGCTGTCTGATGGGACGTTTCCTCGCTCCTGTCGTTCCAAGAAAATGGGCCCGTGCCTGGCTCCTGCTTCCGGTCGCAGTTGCAATCGCCATTCTCCATGCAAATCTGTTTCATCATGTTTTCCATGTAAGCACGGACTATCTCAATCATTATTTCTTTTTCTGGTGGCCGCTCTGTCACGGAGTTTGCAGGTACCACAAGAGAATGGAGCAAACTTCCACTGAAGTTCCCAGTTCTTACCCGGCATCCGGTGGTTTTTAGCTTGTTTATCTTATGATTTTTATCCACTACTTGGTCAATACTAAAGGACAGCCTATTCTGGAAGAGGTGAAGACTTGTGGCCAACGCAACACCTGTGCTGGAACAATTCTGGGATCAGACGTTAAAGACTATGCCGAAAAAAGAGGTGCAGGCGTTCTTAAAGGAGATTGGCGTTAATTTGCCTACTGCGAATCTGTCAGACGATGAAGTGCGGAAAGTGCTGTACGGTTTTCTTGCGCAAATGGACGAGTCGCTTCAGGAAAGTGCGATTGAAATGCTTCGGAAGAAAGAATAAAAAGCCTCCTTCTTGTCAGAAGGGGCTTCGTTTAGGAATTCCCTAGAACCCAATCACCTGTCGGGATTGGAACCGCATTCCGTTCTAACCAGTCAAGCTTCTCGCCGGAAAATACATACACCGTGCTGCTGATGGCGGATTGATCGGACGTAATGGCTAGAGTGGTGACTCGTTCATACATGTTGCGAGGATCCCGGGGTCCGAAGTAATCTTCCAATTCGTCAAGTATCGGAAGGACGGGGTCCAACTCAGTAAAACCGAGCAGATCCCCCCGAACCGGGACGATTTCAACCGATGAAGACAAATCCCGCTCCAATAGTAAAGCAGGGTACCCTTCCCGCAAATGATACAATCTTCCCTTTACAAAAGCGGGGATGGTCTTTTCAACAAATTTTTCAATCAGATGGTGGTATTTCTGCCCCGGACGCAGAGTCCCGTATACGAAGACATATTTCATAACAGATACCTCGTTTCAGACTTGACGGCTTCAGTCGAACAGATCAATTATCGCAACGAGTTGACTGCACGCTCCGCATTAATTATACCGGACCCCTGTTCCCGCTGACTATAGCCGGAAATGGGTGTGGCGGTGCTACGGAGAATACTTTTGATTTCATCAGTCGTCAGAGAGGGTCGGAGGCTCAGAAGCAATGCGGCTGTTCCCGTCACGTGGGGAGCTGCCATAGACGTTCCGCTCTTCTCTTGATACCGATTCGTTCCGACGGTGGATAAAATGCCAACCCCAGGTGCGGATACATCAATTCCTTCCCCTCGACTGCTGAAGTTTGCGATTCCCTCACCCTTCGCGGCAGCTGCTACTGCAATCGTCTCCGAAAACAGGGCCGGATAATCGAGTCGTTGATTATTGGGTCCGTCATTGCCGGCTGAGGCTACCATGACAATCCCGTTTCTGAAAGCACGTTGGATCACTTCATGAAGACTCTCGCTTCGCTGACTCATGCCGAAACTCATGTTGATCACCTGCATTCCGTTCCGAATACACCAAGTAATTCCTTCAATTATATCGGACAGAAAGGCTGAACCGTTTTTTTGGAACGCTTTTACTGCATATAGCGAAACATTCGGCGCCACTCCAACAACTCCAAATGTGTTATTGAGGGCGGCAATCGTTCCCGCCACATGTGTCCCGTGACCGTTCGGATCAAGCGCCTGTTTTTGGTTGATCGTACTGTGTCTTCCCGCGACTTTCAGATCGGTGTGATCGCTGATTCCCGTATCCAGTACCGCTACCTTGACGCGTCTGCCCGTTGTGTCATTCCATACTTCGTTTGCTCTTATCCGCCGAATTCCCCAAGGAGTGGTTTGTGAACTGATGACCGGCTGGGATTCCTGATGCAGTTTGACTTTTACATCCCTTTCGATTCGTTTCACCATTCCGTGCCGCTGCAGTTCGAAGAGATCGGCACCCTCCGGAACATGGCAGCAGACTGCATGAATACCGAAAAGTTTTTTCACCGGTTGAAGTCCGACGGATTTCATTTCCCAGAGACATTTGTGATAGCAGTGCTTATTTTTCAGAACAATCAAAAGACGCTCCGATTTCCCACCGCCGTTAGGCTTCGTAACACCATACAAAATTTTTGCAAATCTCCCCATACTTCTTCCCCCCAAGTATCCAGAAGGCTTTCCTAGATACTAGAGTATGAAGGGAAGTACAAACAGGTTTGTACAGGGGACGCCCTTTTTTAAAACGATAAAAAAACCCGGGACACTGGTCCCAGGTTGGAAAGTATGGTTCAAATTTCGATTCCCGTTTCCCTGCACGCATGTTCCCAAGACGGATAGTAATAAGATGCGTGACGGAGAAGTTCAGGTTCCGCTTTTTTAATGTGTCGCTTGGTCATATTGACGCCTTTTTGGTGCATGTTCCTGATTTTCTCGAGAACCTGTTCCGCTGTCAGACTCAATTCCATTGTCATCGACCTCGCTTCATGAAATATTGAACTTCACCTCCCATTGTTTCCTTAATTTCTCTCGACATACCCCCGAATGAAAAATGATGTTAATTTACTTGACGCTGCCTTGTTTGCCAATACTGATCCCGCAGGGTTCGTTTGAGAATTTTTCCGGCTCCCGACTTGGGCAGCGCATCTGCGAAATCTACCGATTTTGGCACTTTGTAATTGGCCAGTTGGGATCGACAATGTGCAATGAGATCCTCAGCCGTCAACTCTTGTCCCGATTTTGGTACAACAATTGCCTTCACCGCTTCTCCCCAAGTTTCATCCGGAACCCCGATCACTGCTGCCTCCAACACGGCCGGGTGTTGGTAGATGACATTCTCGACCTCGACTGAGTACACGTTCTCTCCGCCGGTAATGATCATGTCCTTCTTGCGATCCACTATATAGACAAACCGGTCTTCATCCATCACCGCCATATCCCCGCTCCAATACCACCCGTCACGCAGAACGGCGGCTGTCTCTTCCGGCCGATTCCAATACCCTTTCATGATGTTGGGGCCGCGCGCAACCACTTCCCCCACAGTGCCATAGGGAACTTCGTTTCCGTCCGGATCTGCGATCTTCAGATCCACATTAAATAGCGGCTGACCGCAAGACTGCAGTCTTCGGGTCGCCTTCTCATCTCCATCAACAATATGGTGCTCAGGACGTAAAAACGTCAAACAAGGAGCCGCTTCCGTCATTCCATATGCCTGGAAAAACTGACATCCAAGAATTGATATCGCTTTCTTCAACACTTCCGCGGGTATGGGAGAAGCCCCATACAGTAGACGTTTAAAAGAGGAAAGATTATAGTTGGTAACCTCAGGATGATTCACCAGCATATTAATCATCGTCGGGACCAATAGCATGGACGTAACTTGTTCTCGTTGAATCGTTTCCAGAACCAGTTTGGGTTCGAATGCCCGTACATGAGAATGGGTTCCGCCTACCATGGTGATGGCGAAAGTGCTTGCCCCATCCGCCGCATGAAACATAGGGGCCGCATGCAGGTACACGTCTTCACGGCTATATCCGGTTGCTAAAGCGACCTGATAAGCGTTAACCGCCAGGTTCTTATGTGTCAGCATAACCCCTTTCGGAAGCCCCGTGGTTCCTCCTGTATACATAATCGTCGCCGTGTCCTCATCCATCAATTCTGCTTCCTGCGGAGCAACCGGTTCCAGCATCAAATCTTCATAAAAAATCGCACTCGCCTCTGCAATCGGGACATCTTCTGCCAAAACATAATGCTGAATCCCGGGCAAGTCCTGTCGCAGCTGGTATACAACCGGAATGAACTCCCGATGAAAAAACAACACCTTCGTTCCCGAATCGTTTAAAATAAATGCAATTTCCGGCCCGGCAAGCCGAATATTCAAAGGGACTGCAATCGCCCCCAGCATGAAGCTTGCGTAAAAAACCTCCAGGTACCGAAAACTGTTGAGCATCAGCAGCCCGATGCGATCCCCTTTTTCGACCCCCATCTCCTGCAGTTTGCCCGCCAGCCGCTTGACCCGGTCACCAAACTCCCCGTAAGTGAGTCTGACATCACCATCCAGGACTGCAGTCTTGTTCGCACAGTTCCGGACAATATTCAAAAATCCTGTCGTTAACAACATGTACTTCCTACCTCCCTCTGGGAATCCCTACTCAACCCTTCACACAGAAAATTCTGTCTTTTCCTCCGAATTCCTTCCTCCAGTAAGCAAGCTCTTAAATTTTTATGCCAATCCGTAGAACCGTATGTCCCGAAGGAATTTACATAAATTCGATAAGAGTTGCTCAATCCCCCTCGTATAAAAAATTGAGGTATAATAGAGACCGAATGACAGCTGAAGCTATTGAGGTGGTAGAGTGACAATAAAAAATATAATCGTACTGGGGATGTATCCATATCCTTGGCACAGCGATGAGATAAGTGATACCATGCGCTCAATGACGAAAGCGTTTGAAGGGTATAAAAGGCTGTTTATCAATCCAAGCGTCGGGTTTCGGCGGGCCTCTCAAGAGGGGTACGGCTTCCGTACCGATTGGGAATGTAAAGAGGATCAAGGGGTTCTTGTCTGCACACCTCCGCTGGAAGTAATTCCATCCTCCTTCGGTTTGGGAAATATGAAAAAGAGCTGGATCTTAAAGCGATTCAACGATTTGGTGGAACGGGAATTAGGCGCCAACTGGCGGGAAGAAACCCTGATCTATCTTTCTTCCGGTGGGATTACTCAATCGTATGATGCAGCGGTAACCTTAAAACCGAAGTGGCTGATTTTGGATATTCTTGATGACAACCTTGGGTTTCCCGGGATTCAAGAGGACGAAAGGGCTCTTTTAGAAAATGAGTTTCAGGTGCTTCTAAATCAAGCGACCCTGATTACTGCTGTTTCTGAGCATTTAGTCAACAAAACCCAAAAAGAGTATTCAATTCCCGTAGAATGGCTTCCAAACGGGGTCGATGTTGAGCAATTCCGCTATCGCAGTGAATATGCAACCCCTTTGGAAGAGCTGGAGGATTTCAGAAAACCCTTATTTGGTTTCGTGGGGGCATTGACGAGCTGGATCGACTTTGAACTTTTGTTAAAAATTGCGGATCATCCGAAAACAGGTACCCTGGTGTTGGTAGGCCCTCTTATAGAAGGTGCTGTGCCTGCGGATTTGTTGAACCGGATGAAAGACCATCCCAAAATTCAATTTCCGGGAGCCAAACCTTACGGAGAAGTACCGCATCTCCTTCATCAGTTCAACGTACTTTTATTACCTCGCAATTACCAGCCTCATTCCCTCGCTTCCGACCCTTTAAAACTATATGAGTATATGGCTACAGGCAAGCCGATCGTCTCAACAGCTTTGCCGAGTGCCTTACGTTTTGGCGACACTATTTTTGTAGGCTCCAACCACCAGGAATTTTTGTCTCTTCTGGAACGGGCGGAAGAGGAATGGTCGGAACAGAAGGCAGCCAAAGAAATTGCCCTTAGCGAATCTTTGTCCTGGAAAAACAGGGCTCAAAAACTGATCGGACTGTTTGAAAACAGGAGATAGGGACGAATGTCCCTCTCTCCATCACCGCCAACTCCCCTTATCACAACCCCTATTGGCCAGGCGGAGTCGGGCCTTTCGGTCCTCCCGTTCTTTTGTCATAGACCGGTTTCAATTTTCGATAAGCAATATAGCCTCCTGTCACCAGGAGCAGCAGGGTAAACAAGTTGCTTGCCTGCCAGATGAGCGCCTCTTTTCCAAAATTCAGAAGATCGGCCAAATCATCGACAAGTCCTTGCCATGTCCGGCTCGTTGCGCTTTGCGGGCTTTCGTTATCAAGCGTTTTCGCTTTTTCAAGCTGCAGATGAATGGTGGCATATTCAATCTTATTGTCCAAAAATTTGATTCGTCCCTGCGCCCGCTCAATCTCCCCCCGGACACGGGTCAATTCCCGTTCCACCTGCAGGATTTCTTCCAGCTTGGTGCCCTTTTTCACCAATTCGAGCAAACGCTCTTCCTCCACCTTTAACGCCTTAATCCGGGCTTCCACGTCAATATATTCTTCCGTTACATCCTGTCCGCTCTTTCTTTCATTGGCAACCTTCCCCATCGATTTCAGCGAGTTGATTGCCTCTCCCATGACCGTGGATGGAATTCGCAGTTCCAGCGAGGCGAACCTGTCCAATGTTCTATCCATCGGAGAACAGCAGCACGGCACAAACCGCCGCAATCCAGTCCTTATTTTTTTCATTACATATCCCCCCATTTTTTGTTTAACCCTATAGACGTCACTTACCAATATTCGGTTACATTTTGGGAAATAGGCTGTTCACAAATCGGTCAAAAAAATAATTAGTATGTACTAATTGATGAATATGACATATTATAATACAATTTACTCTATAAACGGGTTATCCGATATCCGGTTAGAAAGGATCTGAGAAAGCAATGAAAGCGAACGCTTATACTGTTGAATTGAACGACATTTTGCAAACAGAACGGGTTCATCGCAATTTGTCCGTGGCGGAGCTGGTGGAAGCAGCTCTATCCAGGAACGAAGGAATCTTGGCCTCATCCGGCGCTTTGCGGGCTACCACAGGCAAGTATACCGGCCGTTCCCCAAAGGACAAATTTATTGTGGATGACCCGTCTGTTCACGAGCATGTGGCATGGGGACCCGTGAACCAGCCACTCACACCGGAACAGTTTGAGCGTTTGTACACAAAAGCTGTTGAATATCTGAAAGATCGGGATTTGTTCGTATTTGACGGGTTTGCAGGTGCTGACCGGAACTACCGCTTGCCGATTCGGATTGTGAACGAATACGCATGGCATAATCTGTTTGTTCATCAACTGTTTGTCCGTCCAACAGCGGAAGAGTTGGTGGAACATCAACCGAAGTTTACCGTGATCGGAGTTCCCGGCCTGAAAGCGGATCCGAAAACAGACGGTACAAATTCCGAGACATTCATCGCTCTTTCTTTTGAAAAAAGGGTGGTCCTGATCGGCGGAACCGAGTACGCCGGCGAGATGAAGAAATCGATCTTCAGCGCCCTGAACTATCTGCTGCCGTTCCAAGACGTGTTCCCGATGCACTGCTCGGCAAACGTGGGGGAAAAAGGCGATGTCGCTCTCTTCTTCGGCTTGTCGGGTACAGGGAAAACCACTCTTTCCGCAGACCCGAACCGCCGTCTGATCGGTGACGATGAGCACGGTTGGTCCGATAACGGTGTATTTAACTTCGAAGGCGGCTGCTACGCAAAATGTATCGGACTGTCGGAAGAAAAAGAACCGCAAATCTGGAATGCGATCAAATTCGGTTCCGTTCTGGAGAATGTTGTTCTCGATCCTGATACACGGGTAGCCGACTATGACGACAACTCCCTTACAGAGAATACACGTGCGGCTTATCCGATCGATAACATTCCGGGCGCCGTAATTCCCGGTGTGGCAGGCCATCCCGAGGTCATTGTATTCTTGACTGCCGATGCGTTCGGCGTACTGCCACCGATCTCGAAATTAACGAAAGAACTAGCGATGTACCATTTCTTATCCGGTTATACATCCAAGCTCGCAGGTACGGAACGGGGAGTAACGGAACCGGAAGCTACATTCTCCACTTGCTTTGGCTCGCCTTTCCTTCCGCTTCGGCCAAGTGTCTATGCGGAAATGCTCGGCAGGAAAATCGACCGGCATAACGCGAAAGTTTACCTTGTAAACACCGGTTGGTCCGGAGGGCCTTATGGTGTGGGCAAGCGCATGAACCTCTCCTACACCCGGGCTATGGTAACAGCAGCCATTAACGGAAACATCGAGCAAGCCTCCTTTACAGCCGATCCGATTTTTGGCGTATTGGTGCCGGATCGTGTCGAAGGGGTTCCCAGTGAAGTATTAAATCCGCGAAATACCTGGACAGATAAGGAAGCGTATGATGCAAAAGCCCGTGATCTTGCATCCCGCTTCGTGAAGAACTTCGAGAAATTTGCGGATGTCTCCGGGGAAATCCGCCAAGCTGGACCAAAAGCGGAGTAATACGATAGCCATAAAAAAGAACACTCGCTGCAGAGTGCTCTTTTTTTATCCCAGCCACCCGATCAAACCGGCTGTGACTGCGGTAATACCGCAAGCGACGGTGTCTGTTCTTGTCCACCGTAATTCGTACCAAGGCGTTCGCTCGACGTACCTGTTATACCCCCGCGATTCAATCGCGGTGGCCAATTCATCTCCCAGGGTCAACACAGAAATCATGAGCGGCACTACCATCATCGAAATTTGCCTCGGCGACCATTTTCGGATTCCGGTGATCTCTTGTCCCCTGGAAGCCAACGCCTTCCGGATCTGCCCCATTTTTTCAAGAATCCACGGAACGAATTGCAGGGCAATTGAGACTGCCAGTGAAATATCCCGAGTTGGAACTCCTACTTTTCGAAGCGGACGAATCGCCCATTCCAAGCCTTCTCGCAGCGGTGCACCCGTGGTGGTTTCCGTAAACAGGAAACCGAGTAAGATCACCAGCAGAAATCTGGCAACCCCTATTCCCCCGAGCTTTGCTCCCTGCCAAGTGATGCCAATTGGCCCGAGCGACCAGTCCGGATTTTGAAAAGTGACAGCGGAAATTGCGAACAGAAATCCAAACACAAAGAGAACCGGACGAAAGAAAGTCCACGCCCTGCGCCAAGAGATCTTGGCAAATCGAAAAAGGGCTGCCGTCAGTGCGAATGAAGCCGCCACTCCCCAACCGTTTGCTACACTCAAACACGCCAACGATAACGAAACCATGGCAAACCATTTCATTCGGGGATCGAGACGGTGCAGCATAGAACTCTCAGGTTGTTGATTCAGGACCGGAGCGGCCAATCGGTTCGAAATAGGAACAACTTCGGAGCGATAGGTATCCTCAATCAGTTCCCAATCAGCCGCTTGGGATGGTTCAGCCAGATTTCCTCTCTCCAATGATTCAATCAGTTCATCCACCGACAGGGGGGCCTCCACCAGGATTCCGTTCTTCCGCAGGAGGGAAGCGATTCTTGCTGCAGAGGGAAATTCCAGACCCGCCTCCTGCAAGATGGTCGCCTCCATCAAGAGCCCTTTGGATCCCCCGGCATATGCGACTTGCCCTTTTTCCATCACGACTACCTGATCCGCCAGAGGGAAAAAGGAATCCAAATCATGTGTGGCCACAACGATCGTCATCCGCTGCTCGCGAAGCCTCGCAAGAATCCCGAGCAATTCCCGGCTTGCAGCCGGATCAAGACCGGCTGTGGGCTCGTCCAAAATAAGAAGTTCCGGTTCCAGCACCAGCGCTCCCGCAATGGCTACCCGCCGTTTTTCGCCGCCGCTCAGGAGGAACGGGGATCTCTCCAGAAATTCGGATGACTCCAACCCCACCCTGCGGAGAGCTTCCTCGATGCGAGGAAGTTGATTGGGCTTGGGTACTTTCCTTACTTCAAGACCGAATCCGACATCCTGCTGAACCGTCCCGGCAAACAGTTGTGCTTCGGGCATTTGAAACACAATCGCCAGCCGTTCCCTCGGGATCGCGGGAAGAATGCGGTCATCGGTTTCACCTGCCCCTTTGTATCGAATGGTTCCCGCAGTTGGAGATTCGAGTCCGGCCATCAGCTGCAGCAAAGTGGACTTGCCGCTGCCCGTCCGACCACAGATTACAGTCAAACTCCCTGCAGGAATCTCCAGATTCACATCCCGTAAAATCGGCTCCCGCTCATACCGAAACCCTACGCTTGCGAAACGAATTTGCATACGAGATCCGGCACCTCCTCTTCCAGCAGAGGCAGGGTGTGCAAGGGCACTCCCTGCCGCCGAAGCCACAATCCGATTTTTATAACTGGCGGTACTTCCCAATTGCACCGGACCGGTATGTCCGAATCGTAAAAAAGGGTCCGTGCATTCCCGTCATAAGTGATTTGACCACTTTCCAGGACGAGAATCCGGTCAGCATCCAGCAATTCCTGCAATCTTTGTGTAACCCAGATGACCGTGGTGCCGGCTTTCCAGAGCGAACGGGCAATGGCGTAGACTTCTTTTCGCCCAACCAGGTCGAGCATCGAAGTGGCTTCGTCAAAGATCAGACAATCCGGTTCAAGTGCTACACAACTGGCGATTGCCAGCCTTTGCTTTTGCCCGCCGGACAGTGTGGCGACATCCGCGAACAGCTTGTCCTCCAGCCTCACTTTGCGCAATACATTGTCGATCCGAACCTGCATCTCTTCCCGGTGAATTCCCCGATTCTCCAGACCGAACGCCACATCTTCGACCGGTGTTGTTCCTACAGTTTGGGCATCTGGATTCTGGAAGACAATTTGCACCTTTTGTTTGACCTGTTCCCTGTTCTGCGGATCGGATAAATCCAGCCCGGCCACATTCACGGTACCTTCCGACGGAATGAGCAACCCATTGCACGTCCGGATCAGAGTCGATTTTCCCGATCCGTTGGCACCGGTTATTGCAACCCACTCGCCCTGCCGTATCGTGAGATCGACGCCCCGCAGAACCGATACCATCCGTGTTCCGTCCCGATAGGAATGGAATACATTTCGAAGCTTGATCATTAAAAGTCCTCTCTTCACAACCGATAAAAGTACATGGTATGATTCCTGTGAATTATTAACTACTCAAATTTTATAGGTTGACAATTAAGGAGGCAAGAAGTCTGAAATCCTTAGCAAATGCACGTATCCAAGAAAAAGCGCATACCAAATAAGCCGTACACAAG
>NZ_JBHSHC010000027.1:0-28283 GCF_042652925.1 Effusibacillus consociatus | reverse complement strand
GGTTGATGGACTGTGAATGATAGACATTTAAAAAAAATGCTCATTGATCCAACGGATACGTATGTCATTCGACATCCATATTTATCTAAATAATGAATTAATATCCATACTCAAAGAGAGTAGGTGACTACTCTCTGATACCGAGCAGACTGATCGTTTCACAAATACGGTAAAATATAACAAAATATTCCATTTCACCCAATCGTTCTAAGCACCTATGAATATTTCAGGAATCTATTTGTTTGAAAAAAATACTTTCCACTGTCCATCTTGCTCAATCAGCTTAAAATTATTTTTCACTTTGGGCCCTCCCTCTATCTCAAGGGTCGTTTCCACAAGAGCGTGTTGTTTATCTTCGAATTTAACGCTTTCAATCTTATAGTTCGCAAGCTTTTCCTCTTGGAACATCTTTTTATATGACTTTATCTTTGTCCCGTTATCCTTATATCTTTCGTCAATCACGTAGGTGGCTGCTCGATCCACATCCATATTTTTAACAGAATTTAAATAATTTTCAAGAACTTGTACAGGTTCAGTTGATGAAGGTGATGTTGCATTTGTAAAAAATGCAATAAACAGGAAAAATATTGCGATAACAAGAGATATAACCAGATAATTTCCCTTTTTAAGTAAAATGCTCACTAGACACACCTCGTTATTACTAGTTACAGTTAGTATAACATATATTTTCCATTATTGGAATATATAACTAAAATTCATTAGGAGGAATGTATTATGAAAAAGAAGGCATTACTTTCAAGTGCATTATCAACCGCACTGGTGGCAACTGCCATCGGCGCACCTACTTTGGCTAAATCCGATGACAAATCCACAGACAAGCGAGCCGTTCAAGTTATGCAATTGAACCCCCAGACAAACCCGGCTAAAGCAGGAGAGAATGAGCAGATCCAAGAATCCATCAAAAAGGGAGACGTACAGACTGCGAAACCGAAGGAGTCGACATCTGTTGAAATCCAGTCAACGACTGAACAAGTCGGTATCGAAGCTTATTCAAAACTCTTTGATTTCACCTTTGAAGGGGTATCTTATACCGGGATGAATTCAAGAAATTTTGATGTAACAGGTACCGATGTCGAAATTGATTCAAGGGCGTGGACTTCAAACGGTGAAAATAAATCCGGAACCTATTACATAACGCTCTACAGAAACCATTGGTATGGCGATGATAAATTAACTACTGTAAAATATTTTTATGGTCCAGACAAAACGATTTACTACTATCAGTGGACTGGAGTTGGTAAAGGTTCTTACCACTTCAATATCAAATGTGAGGAAACTCTTATCTCCGGTGACGGAAGTGTATTGCAACAATAAGCTAGTGACTATCTCCGCTCTAATGTTATAGACGTCACAAACTGTGTTTTAGTTTCAACAAAAAAGCCGCCAGAGACTTACCCCAGCGGCATCCACCTTTACACTTCGCGAAACTCATGCACCCATACTTTCATCTTCGGACCCCACGGCATTCCCGGATGAATCGACAGAATGTGGTTTTTGTAAGACTCCATATTCGGGAATCCCTCACTTCGCGCATCCTCGTCCGTCATCTCTCCGAGGGATTGCTGAAACACATTGTAAACCTCAAACTTCCGTCCGCCAACTTCCCAGACCTCACCGGGGTCTGCGTAACGACCGTTGCGCCGCGTGGCCGTTTTTTCACCTTCCAGGACTCGTTGAATATCTTCTTCCTTTGTAATCATCCGATCGATTGAGCAGGTTTTTGGAGGCAGTTGGTTCGTCATCTCACTTGGCTCCCTTCACATATTTCGCATCGAACAGGAACAGTTTCAGCAACAGATACAGGGAAGGCACCAACAAGGACAGCCCTCCTATAAACGCCCAGATCAGAGCTTCTCCCATCACAGGGTTGGTTACACCCGAATGAATCGTCACATAAGGATAGAGCAGGTACGGCAGATGAGACTTCCCGTATCCGAAAAATGCGCTGGCAAACTGCAGCATCACCAACACGAATGCAAGCCCGTAGGATTTTCGTCTCATGATAAGACCAACCGCTAACAGGAAGAACGCGAGTGAGAGCGTAAAGTACCAACTGTGATCCAACATCGAGTTAAAATGCTCAAGATTATGATTGCGTAACGATACAAACACGAGAAAGCTGGCAAAAATGGTTGGGAAGCTCCAGAACAGGGCCCAAATCCGCAGCAGCTCTTCTGCCCCGTGGTCTTCTGCTTTGTGGGCATAGTAAGTCAGAAAGCTTGAACTTATAAACAGCACGCTGACAAGAGCAAGAAAAACGACCGACCATGAATACGGACTCATAAAGAGCTTCTCCATCAACAGCACAACTTCATTCCCTTGTTTTACGATAAATCCGCCCTCGGAAATGGTGAGAATCGTCGCAAGAGAAGCGGGAATCAACAAGCCCGTGGTTCCATACAGGAACAGGTAAAAATTATTTGTCGTATGTCCGTAATGGTTGAATGCATAGAACGATCCGCGAATTGCGATCAAGACCAAGGCAATGCTTCCCGGAACCAACAGAGCCGTTCCATAATAGTACGCGGTGTCCGGGAAAAAGCCGACTATCCCTACAATAAAGAAGATCAGGAATACGTTCGTCACTTCCCAAACAGGTGACAAATAGCGGTTGATCACTGCATTAATGATCTCGCCTTTTCCCGTAACCTTTCCGTAATAGGAGAAAAAGCCTGCCCCGAAATCAACCGATGCGACAAATACATATCCATACAGGAAGATCCAGAGAACCGTGATTCCAATGACTTCAATCGACATGCGACTCACTCCTTGATTCCCCGATTTTGCATCTCGAGTTCCGGCGGATTCTTACGGAACATTCGGAGCAGAACATAGCTGCAGACAGTGCCTAACGCCAAGTACAAAGCTCCAAAAAGGACCAGCATCTCTCCCACATTCGCAGCCGAGGTGACACCTTCGCCCGTACGCATATACCCACGTAAAATCCAAGGCTGGCGGCCCACTTCCGTGAAGATCCAACCAAATTCGATAGCGGCCATCGAAAGCGGCCCACCCAGCACAATCAACCGGAGCAGCCAGGGATTCCATTCATATCGTTTCTTCCAAACCCGTGCCCAGATGAACAAGGAAGCCACAATCGTTAAATAAAAGCCGATTCCCACCATTAAATCAAACAAATAATGTACGTACAGCGGAGGCCAAAGCTCTTGCGGGAACTCGTTCAATCCCTTTACCTCAGCGTTTGGGCTTCCATGTGCAAGAATGCTTAAAGCACCGGGAATTTCAAGCGCACCTTTGACCTCGTTCGTTTCTTTATCCAACACACCGCCAATGATCAGGTCTGCCTGCCGTTGGGTCTCAAAGTGCCATTCGGCGGCAGCCAATTTTTCCGGTTGGTAGTCGGCCAGGAATTTTCCCGACAGATCCCCGATAATTGCGGTTGATACAGCAAAAATCAAACTCCAGGCCATTGTGAGACGAAGCGCCTTGCGGTAATATTCGCTGCGCTTGCCCCGCAGGATGAACCAGGCAGTAATGGCTGCAAGAACGAAGGCCGCCGTCAAATACGCCGATGAAAGAACATGCGCCACCTTCGTTGGAGTTGCAGGGTTAAACATCGCCTTGATCGGTTCGATGCCTGTGATGACCCCATTTTCAAACCGGAATCCTTGCGGTGTATTCATGAACGCATTGACGGTCGTAATAAAGAAAGCGGACGCCGAAGAACCGATCACAACAGGGATAACCAATAACCAGTGAGAGAGCCGATTGCGGAACCGATCCCATGTATAGAGATAAATCCCCAAGAAAATCGCTTCAAAGAAAAATGCGAAAACCTCTAAAAACAGTGGCAGTGCGATGACTTGTCCCGCCATTTGCATGAACCTCGGCCAGAGAAGAGACAGCTGCAATCCAATACAGGTACCCGTTACAACTCCGACGGCAACGGTGACTGTAAAACCTCGGGCCCATCTTCTTGCCAAAAGGAAATAGTGCGGGTCTTTTTTTCGAATTCCCATCCACTCTGCAATCATGATCATGACAGGAACACCGACCCCTATTGTGGCAAAAATAATATGAAAACCCAGCGTTAACGCGGTTAGGATTCGACTTAGCATGAATGTATCCAATTCCATACTCTCTTCCCCTCCTTCGAAGCTCCTAACCTTATAATAATCAAATTTACCCTCGGAAAACCCCATGTCCGCCAGTCGTATTTGACGGAATATTGGCGGTTTTTTGTCTAAAGTTTGAAGGGGCGACACCCATAATCCGGGCCATAATCCAAGACATTATTATCCCTTCTTTTTGCGAATGCTATTAGTTTATAGGAATCGGAAATGGCAAGACAGGAGCTCATAAGGCACTCCTGTCTTTATTGCAGATCGATTTTAGTGCCCCACCACCTGTCCCTGCCCTTCCGCAACTGCTTTCCGCCGTTGGGACTTCACTTTCCCGGCCAGCAGCACACCGGCTATCACCCCTACAATCAGTCCCCAATACAGAACCGGATGAGTAAAGTAGGCTTTGAGTAAAGGTTCGTCTGCGATCATCTTGGCTGCTGTCCAAGCAAGTACACCGGCTCCAATCTGAATGATCGCCGGATAGCGATCCGTCAATTTTATAAACACCGTGCTGCCCCAAACCACAATCGGCACACTGATCAATAAGCCAAGAATCACCAATAGGAAATTTCCGTGTGCAGCCCCTGCCACTGCCAGGACATTATCAATCCCCATCACCGCATCGGCAATCACGATAGTGCGAACAGCCGCCCAAATTGTATCTGCTGACTTCAGTTCGTGCTTCTTCTCCTCTGTTAAAAGTTTGTAGGCAATCCAAATCAACACCAAGCCGCCGATTAACAGGAGCCCTTGAATCTGCAGCAGCCAAACCACGGTTAACGTGGCAACAGCACGCAGCACAATCGCTCCGAACGTTCCCCAGAAGATGACCATTTTTTGCTTTTCCTTCGGCAGATTTCTTGCCGCCAACCCGATCACAATGGCATTGTCGCCGGCCAAGACCATATCAATTACAATGATGGCCATCAGCGCAGAAAAAAACTCCGGTGTAAAAACCTCCATCTCTCACCACTCCTCCAAACAATTTTTTTGGGGAATCTCCCAAATAAAAAGCGACCCTCGCACATGGGCAAAGGTCGCTCCCCAAACAGAAAAAGACCTTCGCCATGAATGGCAAAGGTCTTGCTAACAACGTGTTCGTTGTCTACAAAGCCGGGGATATACATCCCGAAGTGACGACTTTGTGTCAGAGCGTTATGTGGGGGTATCCACGACTGAAACGCTCTGCTAGCTACTCCCCTTTGGAGGGTATACTTTTGTTGTTTCAATCATAAGGCAAGGACAAGCCGCGAGTCAAGTCACCCTAACTCAAAAGCTCTCGGATTGATCACGAACTCTCCCGTTTAACCGAACTGGGTCAAAAAGAGGCCGGCACAAGCTGAAGTCAGAAGAAACGTGATTCTCGCTCCAATCAAAATCCCCTGTACGGTCCGCACATAACCTTGTAAAATGATCGCCAAAGGGATCACGATCACCAACTGGGTCCAGCCGACGAAATATGCGAGCGTCTCAAAAAGGAGATGCGGATGCAGGGAGACAGGACCGATATGAATATAAACGGGGAAAGTCATGAGTGAACCTCCGGGACTTTTGTTCCATTATATACCAAGCTGGTGGTCCGGAGGGGAAAAAAATAACTCCGGTTCTAAACCGGAGTTTCGTTTTGAGTGTGCTGCTGATTTTGTCCTCTACGCCATGCCCAAATCAGAAGCGCGATTCCCAAGACGATCAGTGTCAGGCTTACCAGCTGGGCGACCCGTATCGGCCCGAGCATCAAACTGTCCGTCCGCAATCCTTCAATAAAGAAACGGCCAATGGAGTAAAGAATCATGTACGAGAACAAAATCTGTCCGTCAAACTTCTTGAACTTGTGCAGCATGAACATCAGAATCGCAAACACGAGCAGGTTCCACATCGATTCATACAAAAACGTAGGCTCGTAGTAAGAACCGTGAATGAACATCTGATCCTTAATAAACTTCGGAAACATATTCATGAACTCTTCAGGAACCTGATCCCCGTGGGCTTCTTGATTGATAAAGTTGCCCCAGCGGCCAATTGCCTGTCCCAATATCACACTTGGCATCATTAAATCTCCGAACAATAAAAACGGCAGCTTATGTCTGCGAACATACAGGAGACCGCCGAGAAAACCGCCAATCAAACCGCCATGGATGGCGAGACCTCCATGCCAAATCGCAAAAGCCTCCAGAATGTTGTCCTTGTAATTTTCCCATTCAAAAATCACATAGTACGTACGTGCGCCGATTATAGCCAAGGGAATGATATACATTGCCATGTTAAGGATGTGCTCGGGATCTATATTGTGCTTCTTTGCATGATATTGTGCAAGGAGTACCCCAAGAACAAAAGCGCTTGTCATAATGATTCCGTACCAATGAACGGAAATCGGCCCTATCGAAAATGCTACCGGATCGATCAACTCCATCACCTCTTGGTTATTGTAGCACAATTTCAGCGAATATCGGAAAAGCAGTTTTCCATATAGTGAAGGAGCGGTTATTTTGAGTGAATGTAGGAGGAGAATCTCATGAAAAATCCGGGTGTTGCTGCCGTGTTGTCGTTCTTTTTTGCTGGCCTGGGTCAGATTTATAACGGACAAATCGGAAAGGGAATCGGTTTTATCATCGCCTATTTTATTTCCGTATTCTTGATCTTCGTTCTCATCGGTTTCATCACCACCCCTATTTTATGGATCTGGGGGATGGTTGACGCCTATAAGACAGCGGAGAAATTGAATCAGGAGCAGAGCAGGTCACTCGGCTAACATTAGAAAGGAAGTCCTCCATCCTCCTGATCATGGAAAATTCTTTCTAGATTTTTTCAAGGATGAAATATCACCTCCTGCCTCAACCTAAGACGGGAGGTGATTATTATGACATTGCTCGGAATCCTCATCACGCTTGCAATTGGTGTCGGTATCGGGTACTGGCTTGCGAACGCCCGCGGGCGTGAAGCTCTGGATGATGACCGGCGGGACAGAAACAGGAACAACATTGCGCGTCAACGATCTGCTTTTGCGGAGGAGACTGGCACTATCGGTGAATTGGACGATCCTTATAAAACGAATGTAAAACCAGCGGCTGCGTCTGCATTGGCATTTCTCAAAGAAGACGGGACAAACATGAATCGTTCCCCACAGCAAGTTCAGCAGCAAGCAGGTGCCGCAGGAAATCAACCGGCAACCTCCAGCCCCCAAGCAGCTGCAGATCAACAAACTGTAACAAGTGAGACTCAGCAGCAGAAATAATCAGGTGCCCCTTACGAACAAGAGGCCGAAATCTCGGCCTCTTTTGTATTATCCCACAGAACCTTCCATCTCCAGCTCAATCAAACGGTTCAATTCCACGGCGTATTCCATTGGCAGTGCTTTCGCAAACGGCTCAATAAAGCCGGATACAATCAAACTGGTTGCTTGTTCTTCCGAGAGACCGCGGCTCATCAGATAGAACAGCATATCTTCTGATACCTTCGATACAGTTGCTTCATGCTCAATGGACACGTTGTTTTCGTTGATTTCCATGAACGGAATGGTATCGGATACAGATCCGTCATCAAACATCAGCGCATCACATTTCACGTTCACTTTGGAGCCGTGTGCATTATCGGCTACCTTCACCCAACCGCGGTAAGTGGTCTTGCCGCCGCCCTTGGAGATCGACTTGGAAACGATCGTACTGGACGTATTGGGTGCCAGGTGGAATACTTTCGTACCGGCATCCTGATGCTGATCGGTACCCGCAAACGCGATTGAAGTGATTTCGGCGCGAGCCCCTTCACCCTTCAGAATAACCGCCGGATATTTCATGGTGAGCTTGGAGCCGATGTTTCCGTCGATCCACTCCATAACCGCATTTTTGTGAGCGACCGCCCGCTTGGTCACCAAGTTATAAACGTTTGGCGACCAGTTCTGAATCGTGGTGTAACGAACCCGGGAATTGTCCAGGCACACGATTTCAACAACTGCAGAGTGCAAAGAGTCGGTTGAATATTTAGGAGCCGAACATCCTTCCACGTAGTGCACGAAGGAGTCTTCTTCCCCGATGATCAACGTACGCTCGAATTGACCGGCGTTCTTCGTGTTGATTCGGAAGTACGCCTGCAGCGGGATGTCCACATGCACGCCCTTCGGCACCCAGATGAAGGAACCGCCGGACCAAACAGCCGAGTTCAAAGCAGCAAACTTGTTATCAGTTGGCGGGATGACGGTACTGAACCATTTTTTTACGATTTCCGGATGCTCGCGAACGGCAGTATCCATATCGGTGAAGATCACGCCGAGATCTTCAAGATCTTTCCGCATGCTGTGGTATACCACTTCCGATTCATACTGGGCGCTAACCCCTGCGAGGAAGTTACGTTCCGCTTCCGGAATCCCCAGCTTGTCGAACGTTTGCTTCACTGTATCCGGGACATCTTCCCAGCTTTGAACCGCTTTGTCAGTCGGGCGAACATAGTAGTGAATGTCTTCAAAATCGAGCGCATCCAGATCCTTGGTCCACCATGGCATCGGCATTTTTGCAAAAATATCATAGCTCTTCAAACGGAAATCGGTCATCCAACCCGGTTCATTTTTCATTTCCGAAATCTGGGCAACCATTTCACGAGTCAAACCTTTTCCGGATTTGTAAACATAGTTCTCGGGATCGGCGAAACCGTATTTATAATCCGTGACGATATCCAGAGCCGCATTTTTTTCCGTAATCTCTTCTTTTGATTTAGCCATTTTCAACACCCTCCTTTTTGTCAAGTCCTTGCTCGAGCGCTTTCCAAGCCAGTGTCGCACATTTGATTCGTACAGGGTATTTCGAGACACCCTGCAGGGCTTGCAATTCGCCCATATCTTTATAATTCCCTTCGACGCCCTTCATCATATCGTAAAAAGTGGCGATCAGCTGACGAGCTTCCTCAACCGACTTCCCCTTCACCTTGACGGTCAGCATGGAGGCACTCGATTGACTGATTGAACAACCGTGCCCGTGAAATTTGGCATCTGCCACTTTCCCTTCGTCGTCCAGCTTCAGATGGATCCCAATCACGTCGCCGCATGTCGGATTGGCCAATTCCATGCCGACATCGTAATTTTCAATTTTCCCGACGTTACGCGGCTTTTTGTAGTGATCCAGGATCACATCTTGGTAGAGACTATCGAGTGACATATCCAAACATCTCCTTCACTTTTTGGAGGGCCGATACCAGGCGATCAATATCCTGTTCATCATTATAAATGTAAAAACTGGCTCGATTCGTTGCAGCAGCTTTCAACCACTTATGCAGCGGCTGTGCACAATGATGGCCCGCTCGGACGGCAACCCCTTCTGCGTCCAGAACAGTCGAGACATCATGCGGATGCGTGTCGTCAAGATTGAAAGCGATCAGTCCGGTTCTCGGTTCCCGAGGCCCATACATCTCAACGCCCTCCACTTTGGCCAGACGGTTCCACGCATAAGCCAGCAATTCTTCTTCGTGCTTCCGTACATTGTCCATGCCGAGATCAGTCAAATAATCAACTGCTGCCGCCAGCCCAACGGCTCCTACTATATTCGGGGTACCGGCCTCGAAGCGTGCCGGAACTTCCGCCCAGTTTGACTCATAGTAGTCAACCAAGCCAATCATGCTGCCACCAAGCTGGAAAGGTTCCATCGCATCAAGCAGTTTGCCTTTGCCGTACAGGAAGCCGATGCCGGTTGGCCCTAACATTTTGTGACCGGAAACGGCCAGAAAATCTGCGTCAAGATCCTGAACATCAATCTTGAGGTGTGGGGCGCTTTGTGCAGCATCCACCACGACAACTGCACCAACCGCATGTGCCGCCTGAATGATTTCTTTCACCGGTGTAATGGTTCCCAAAACGTTGGACGCCTGGGTAACGGCCACGATTTTGATGTTTCCCTGCTTCAGAAAGGCTTGGTACTGCTCCATATCGAGATGACCTTCCTCGGTCAGTTCCACCATATAGAGCTTGGCACCTTTAAGCTTTGCAATTTGCTGCCACGGAACGAGGTTGGAGTGATGCTCCACCAGCGTTACAATGATTCCGTCGCCTTCCTGCAATTTGTGCAATCCGTAAGCATAGGCCACAAGATTAATAGCTTCCGTCGTCCCGCGAGTAAATACAATGTTTTGCGGGAGCGGGGCGTTTACGAAACGGGCCACTTTTTCCCGTGCATTTTCATATGCAGATGTTGCCCGTTCCCCGAGAGTGTGAACCCCCCGGTGAACATTCGAATGGCTGGTTGCATAATATTGAGACATGGCGTCCACAACCTGCAGGGGAACCTGCGAACTGGCAGCCGAGTCCAGGTACGCAACCGGTTTACCGTTTATCTCCTGCTGTAAAACGGGAAAATCCTTTTTGATTTCTTTTACGTCAAACACGGGTTACCACCCCAACTTTCGATCCACCAAGGTTTCGACCTCTTTGCGGACATTTTCAAGCGGAATCAGTTCCAAGATAGAGCCGAAAAATCCTTCCACAATCATTTTTTGTGCCTGCTTCAACGGGATACCACGGCTTTGCAGATAGAACAGGTGAGCTTCATCTATACGGCCTACAGTTGCAGCGTGCCCTGCACCCGCAACGTCCGTTTCCTCAATGAGAAGCCCGGGAATCGCGTCACCTTTGGAGGTCTCTGACAGGATCAAGCTGTTTTCCCTCTGGAACGTGGAAGAACCTTTTGACCCCTGTTGGATATGTCCCAAACCACGCCAGATTGTCTTCGCCTTATCGGTCATGACACCTTTCGCAACGATATTGGATGTACTGTTGCGTCCACGGTGGATCATCGCAGCAGATACATCAAGCGATTGTTCGCCGGAGCCGAAAAAGACAACCACCGCCTCGGAATTCGCTCCATCGCCTTCTACATAGGAAGTATTTTCGGAACGGGCGATCTTCCCGCCGAGTTCACTCCCTACCCACTTCACTTCGGCATCCCGCCCTACCTGGGCACGGCGAGGATTAAAGCTATAGGTTCCCTGATCAAAGTTCTGCAGAGCGATATAGTTCACTTTTGCACCATCATTTGTAAAGATCTCAACACCCGCGCTGTGAACATTGGTTCCTCCACCAAGATCGGATGATGAATGCTCGAGAACAGTCACCTGTGAGAAAGCTTCTGCCACAACCAGTGTATGGTTAAAGACACCGACATTGGGCGCATCCGCATAGGTAAACAATTGGATTGGCGAATCAATTACCACGTTTTTCGGGACATAGAGGAAGGCTCCTCCAGTGCGCAGTGCATAATGCAGTGCAGCAAACTTGCTTTCTTTAAAACTGTAAAGTTTGCCGAGATACTTTTCCACTTTATCCGGATGGTTGGCAACTGCATCCTGCAAGCTCGTCAAGATCACGCCTTTTGCTTGCAGATCCGGATCTAAGCGAATTTCCGTAACATCACTGTTATAATGAACGACTACACCCGCCGCATTTTCATCGATGCGGCTAAGAATCTGTTCCGGTGTTTGTTTCTTGTCGACCCCAGCAATCAACGTATCCAACGGTACTTCTTTCAGCCGAAGATTCCGCCAACCTTCATCCTGCTTGGGAAGGTCGAGAACATCGTAGGCTTCCAAAGCCTGAATCCGCAGTTCTTTCGCCCATCCCGATTCATTGAAACGATCCGCCAACGCACGAACCGAAGGCTCGATCGCGGAACTGATGACTTTCGACATGGTTATACCTCCCCACCGACAGACACTTCACTCCTGATCCAGTCGTACCCTTTGGCTTCCAATTCGAGAGCCAGTTCAGGGCCGCCCGAACGAACAATGCGGCCATCCATCATGACATGGACAAAATCGGGCTTGATGTATTCGAGCAAACGATGGTAGTGCGTGATCACGAGAACCCCAAGTTCCGGGCCGCGCAAGCTGTTAACACCGTCAGCCACAACCTTTAAAGCATCAATGTCAAGACCGGAGTCTGTTTCGTCGAGAATCGCGATTTTCGGTTCGAGGAGAGCCATCTGAAGAATCTCATGGCGCTTCTTCTCACCGCCGGAGAACCCTTCGTTCAGGTTCCGGTTCGCAAATGACATGTCCATCTTCATCATTTGCATCTTTTCTTGCATGATGGAATAAAACTCAAACACTTCCATTTCAGTTCCCTTAACCGCGTTATAAGCCTGACGAAGAAAGTTCTTCACGGGTACTCCCGGGATCTCAGCAGGATATTGGAAAGCTAAGAACAGACCTTCGCGGGCACGCTCGTCAACTTCGAGCTCCAACAGATTTTTATCGTCAAGAGTGACTTCGCCCTTCGTTACTTCATAACGAGGATGACCTGCCAACGTCATGGAAAGAGTGGTCTTCCCGGTACCGTTAGGTCCCATAATGGCGTGTACTTCGCCACCTTTTACAGTCAAATCAAAACCTTTCAAAACTTCCTTGCCTGCCACGTTCGCATGCAGGTCCTTAATTACCAAATCTGCCATGTTAACTACCCCCTCTTAACTTCCTTCACTGAAAAATGTTGGTTATTTGCTTTCCAATTCAACCAGAGGATTGCCCCGGTCTGCAATCTCGCGAAGAGTGATGTTGTCAAGCACCGATACCATTGTGTCGCGGAGTTTTTCCCAAACAAATTTGGTGGTGCAAGAATCCGTCTTGCTGCAACATCCCTCATCCTCGGATGTATGTAGACAATCCACAGGAGCGATCGGTCCTTCAAGAGCCTTAATTACTTCTCCCGCCGTTATCTGATCAGATGGTCGTGATAGCCTGTACCCGCCACGAGGACCACGTACGGCAGTTACCAAACCCGCTTTTCGCATCGAGAACAGAATTTGTTCAAGAAACTGATCGGGGATTTGCTCAGCGACCGCAATCGTCTTGATCGGAATCGGTCCGTCTTTCTCTCGTTGAGCCAGATACGCCATGGCAATTAATCCATAATGGCCACGGGCAGACAGTTTCACCCCATCCACCTCCTTCAGGGTTTTAATTCCTGATTAATTTAGTCAGGAATTCTCCCAAGAAACAAGTCAGGTTTCGACCAGCTCCTGACTTAGAATGATTCCATTCTCAATTCATTATATGCCAACTGAGAAAAAACGGCAAGGTGTCGAATTAAGATGGTGAGAAATTTTCAACCTTACGATTCCCTATTTTGGAGAGAATATGCTATGAACAGGCCTGCGCAGTCCCCTTTTCAAGAAAATCGCTGAGTTCCTGCTGCCGCGCCCAATAAGTGACAGATTGATTGGAACTGTGGCGTGTCACATCAAAATCTCCGTCCCGAAAAACGAGATAGATTCGTTCACCGGACTTCAACTCGAAAGCAATTCCTTCCTGCCCCGCCCGCGGGTTTTCATATTCCCGTTTTTGTATAAACGTGGCTTCGTTAAACCATTTCACCAGTTTCTCAATATCCCCGGGAGCGGCTTCACACTTCGGATTCCCCAACAAGCGGATTCTTTCCACTTGAGCGGAATCGATCTTTTTATGGGTTTCAAACTTCCGGAGAATTTTGACCATCCAAAATGTCGGAAGACATAATAAAAATACGAAGATTAGCGCGATAAGATGGCTGGTCCAGTTTAAAACTTCAAATGACATTGCTTCTCCAACTCCTCCAGTGCATCACCCATCACGGGGTCCCAAAGAACACTTTCTTACTAGTATAGCAAAAAATTGTCCGCGGCGGCATACAACCTGTCAATATAATCTGTCAATCAGCAATCCCAATGCCAGCAGGATCAATACAATTCCGGCCAATTTTTCGGCAGCTTCACCGAGGAAAGGCCGAATCTTCCCGGCGAACGTGATGCCGAGCCACGTAAAGACGAATGCCTGAACGCCAAGTATCACCGATGTAAGAACAATGGGAAGCCCGATCAAACCGAACGAGGAACCGACAAACATTTCGTCCATGCTGATAAAAAGCCCGGTCACAAAAAGTGTCCATCCGCGCAAAGATCCCGCCAGAGAAGCTACCAGTTTTGCCTCCTGCTCTTCATCTTCGAACAAGAAGTAAACTCCCAATCCGAACAGCAGCACCACGCCGACATAAAAAGCCCATTTTTCAAAAATGAGTCCAAGCGATGACCCGAGAAAAAATCCGAAAAGCGGCATAATAGCTTCAAAGAGCGCAAACGTGAGAGCCAACCGAAATTTGTTTCGCGTCCCCGATAAACCAATCGCCGTTGAAACGATCAGGTTATCGACCCCGAGAGAAACGATTATGGCAAGCGAAATGATCAGCATCGTGCCCACCCACTCATTTCCTTCAAGACGCCATCCCACAGCCGAATTCGTGCGTCCAGTGAACGGATTGCCACCTGCTGGGCCTGTTCCCAACGCCGAGGGTCCTCCTTGCAAAGATATTGAAGCAGCCGTTCCGCCAAAGGTCCATGTTCGTCACCGTCAAGTTCAATATGCCGATTCAAATAGTACACGAGCCTCTCTACCGAGTATCCCTGATTTTCAAGAACCGGAACCAACTTTTTAAACATATCCGGTATGATATCTTCCCTTCCAAAAAAGAAAGCGGCGGCTACTTCATGGGGAGCGGCTTCGAAAGCGATCTGCATGCTTTGCCCGGTAAATTCTCTGACAGACTCAGGTATTTTTGCATCCTTTAGAGCTTGGAAAGGGTCGATGCCCCCCTGCAGGGAATCGATAAAATTGTGAATCGGCTCAAGATCCGCCCCCACATCCTGCATCGCTTCACAGTAAAGATCAAAATGGCTGGCGTAGCCCCCGCGGCCATCTTCGTCTGATTCTTCCCCAAGAACAATCTCGTTGACAAAACGGGCAAACCGCGCCTCTCTTCCCGGCACCCAAGGCACATCTATGCACGTAAGCTGCTGCTGAAGTCTTTTTAGCAAAGACATAAAATCCCACACAGCAAATACGTGATGCTGCATAAAAATTTGGACCCGTTGCGGCGAGTTCACCTGATTGTAAATCGGATGCCGAAGCAGTTCCTGACGCTTGGCTTCCACTTGTTCCAAACTGTACAGTGACATGTTGACTCCTCCGTTGTTGAAAGCTATGTATATTATTGGATTAATTTCTGAAAAAGTGCAATCGCCTGTCCGAAATCAAGGGGCATTTTTGGTATAATACTCATCAACAAGAGTTAGGAAAGGCAGGGATCTAAAATGGTGATCCAACCGAATATGCCCGTATCCGGCATTGTGACAGCATGGGAAGCGACGAAGCCCGTGTTTGTCAAATACGGAATTTCCGTCGATACGGATAAAACCCTTGAAGAAGCTGCTTCCGGCACACTTCTGAACAGTTTGCTGCAGGACTTGAATGAGTCGATAGGCAGTTCAACGGCAACTTGTGTAGAAGGCGGCTGAAAAATGCCCTCCCGGGAGTAGTTTGCTCCCGTTGTCCCCCATACCCCTGGCCTGTATCTACGAATATCTATATAGAATCGTCTAAGGGGGATAGTCCGAATGATGATTAAGCAGATTACCAACCATATTCCGAAAAAATCGATGTTGCTGGTGGCTGGAGTTCTCGTGCTTCTAAGCGGACTTGCGATTGGTGCCGTGAGTTACATCTGGGAACAATCCGATAGAGCCACCGAATTCCTTCGTGCAGGCGACAAAGAGTACGCTGCAGGAAATTGGGATGAAGCTCTTCGGCTTTACAACGAAGCTGCACTCATCAAAGAAAACAGCAATGAGATCCGTAATAAAATAAAGATAACCGAGGACAAGCTGAAAAAAGGGGAGACCCCCACAGCCAAAAGCCCCAAATCCAACCAAACCGCCAATCCATCCTCACCAAGCACTGCGACCTCAAACACCCCGGCGACAAGCCCCCTCTCCGAATCGTCTCAAAAGCCTGGCGGTGCTGTCGAAATCCCAAATTTGGTGGGGCTGACGAAAACAGAAGCGGAACAACTCTTGCTTTCAAAAAAAATTCGCTATCAGTTCTTTATCGAGCCTTCTGATGCCGAGGCGGACAAGGTATTTAAGCAGGATAAGGAACCCGGTAAACCCTACCAGCAGGGAGATCGAATCACTTTCTATGTAAGCAGGGGAAAATAATAGGTAATCGCCTCCTGGTCGGAGGCGGTTGGTGTGTCCAACACGAAACAAAATAGTCTGAATATTTCATTCAATGTCATTTCCCGGGAGATATTGTCATGACTTTGTCGAATGATTATTCCTGATCAATAGGGGAGCTGATTTTGTCGTCATAAGTATCAATGTAAAGATGTCCATTCCCTCCGAGAACCGAATAAGCCACTTCGTCTACCCGTAAATTTCGTTTGATCAACTCAGACTCCAGCCATGAATAGGGAATTTGATTTTCCCGCAAATTTTTCTCGATGATTTTTCCGTCCATGATTAATTCAATTGGAAGTCTGTATTCCGGATTGGCGGCGATCCACAAATCTTGTCTTGTCACAGTTCGATATTGAGGTTTTTTCAAAACAGTCAAGGTGCCGTTGATTTCAACAATGGCAAATAGGACTTCCTCGATATTAAACACATTCTTTTCGCGCAGTGCCTGGTTTAAATGATCGAAACTGTACCGCATTTTTCTCATATTGTGTTCCAGTATTTTTCCATTCTGGATGACAACGGTGGGGTCTCCCGCCAAGAACTTTCTCGCTTTTCGGCTTTTTAAGGATATGAAAGCGGAGGCAAGGGCAACACATGAAAAAATCGCGAGTGAAATCAGCAGATGGTGAACTTTTAAAAAAGTGTTAAACGCCAGATTGGCGGCAATTGCCCCCACTGTGATGGCAGCCACAAAATCAAAATAGGTCATCTGAGCAATGGTTTGTTTTCCTAATACACGTGCAATGATCAGCAAAGCACTAAAGGCACCTACTGTTCGAATCAGAACTTCTATTGAATCGGGCATGTCCTTCCTCCAAACGAGTCCATACTTTACTTTCAAGTGTTGACATTTCAAGCGTTCAACAAACGAAAATAAAGCGAAAAGAGCTCAACAGAAGGTTACCCATCAAAAGTTTTATGTGAAGTGGGAGATTCCTTTTTCCCGGATTGTAACGTCAGTAAAATTACTGTGGCGATAATGCAGAGGGCACCAATCGCCTCAAACAGTTCAAACGAAAAATGGAGCCAAACTACGGAGGCAATCATCGCTGCAAGCGGTTCCGCCGAGTTTAACATGCCGACTTCCGCTGCAGATATGAAACGTAAACTCTCAAGCACCAAATAAAAAGGAATCAAGGTTCCGAAGATGATTACAAACCCGATTAAAAAACCTGTGTAGAGCGTAAAATGTTGACCGGCGACCTGCCACGGGGGATTCACAACTGCCAAACACAGGCCTCCAAGCAGCATCCCCCACCCTACAATTACAATGGAGCCCCACTTTTTCACCAACTCTACGGGATACAACGTGTAAAAAGCGGCCGTAACCGCAGCCCCAATCCCCCAAAATACAGCAGCGGCGGATATGGAAAGCCGGTCAAGCGAACCGTTCGTTACAAGAAAGAATGTCCCCAACAGTGCAAGGCCTAATGCCGCAAACTCCCGAATGCCCGGAATTTGCTTGAATCGGAGCGCCAAGTAGAAAGTGATGAACACCGGCCCCAAAAACTGCAAGAGAGTTGCAGTTGCCGCATTCCCAGCCTCAATGGCAGCAAAATAAGTGTACTGCACACCCAGCATTCCAAATCCAAAAACGAGTAATGGAAGGCGATCCTTCGGACTTTTCCAAATCGCCCAAACATCCTTTCCATTCGTACGGGTGAATCCATAAGCGAGCAGCAACGTCCCCGCAAAAATCAACCTCATCGTGACCAGCCAGCCGGGACGAATCCCTTCTTCCCGAAAGAGTACCTGGGCAACAGTGCCCGACAGCCCCCATAAAATGGCGCCGATCAAAGCCATCAGCAATCCTTTGAACCGTAAGAATACGGGTGAACCAAGCGAAGAGATGAACATCGTTGTTCTTCCTTTCGGCATTCTTCAGATGCGCTCTAAATGTTGGGAATTTGCCAATCGATTTCTGTACGTCCGATTTCCCTTAAAAATTGGTTCGCCCGTGAAAAAGGCCGGCTGCCAAAGAATCCCCTGTTGGCCGAAAACGGGCTGGGATGCGGGGATTTGATAATATGATGCTGGGGCGAGGTAATCAGATCCAATTTCTTTTGGGCGTGACTCCCCCACAGCAGAAACACCACAGGTTGTTCTCTGTCATTTAATGTCGCGATCACTTTGTCGGTAAAGAGTTCCCACCCCTTATCTTTATGCGAATTCGGACTGTTCTCACGCACTGTCAGCACAGTGTTTAACAAGAGCACTCCCTGTTGTGCCCATTTCACGAGATACCCATTGTTGGGGATATGGCATCCGAGGTCTGCCTGCAGTTCTTTGAAAATATTTTGCAAGGACGGTGGGGTAGCCACCCCAGGCTTCACCGAAAAGCTTAACCCGTGGGCCTGCCCCGGACCGTGGTAAGGATCCTGGCCCAAAATCACCACTTTGGTATCTGCGAACGGGGTCAGATGCAATGCTGAAAATATATCATATTTATCCGGATAAACTACCCGCGAGCGGTACTCTTCAATTAAAAATTGCCGCAACTGCAAGTAATACGGTTTTTCAAACTCAGAGTTTAACAAATGTGCCCAGTCGTTTTTCAAGATTGCCATTTACCAACTACTCCTCTTCCAAACTCGGTGACAACTTACGGGTTTTAACTATTGATTTTCAACCCCGCTATGCTCCTTTTTTGATAATCATTTCACTATTTGCGTAATTTGGCAACCCCGCAGCAGCCCTGCTCCGCGACCACCTCACCAGATGCCATGGATAAACCCCTGTGAATTGAAAATCACAGGGGCCTTGCACTACCGTGAATACCTATCTAATTACAATCCACTACACTGTTTGCATATTGCGAGTGGGCTCCCACAGATCTTGATCCTGCATGGCTTCAAAGAGAATCCGATAACCTTCGATCCCTTTCCCTTCAGCCGGTACCCATTCGTTGAGACCTTCCATCTCCATCATTTTTCGAATGTCCGGTTGGCTTGGGTCCATCGCGAAGAGCAGATCGGTGAACCTTTTTGCCAACGACGGGTCAAAGGACGGGAGAACGGTAAAATTGCAATGGGAATACCCGGGCGAAGTCCAAATACTCTTGATTTCATTCGTATCCACCAGCCCCTGTTCCAACATTCGGATCCAAGTTGATTCGCCGATTGCCCCGGCATCCGCTTCTCCTTCTTTTAAAGCCCGCAAGACCTCAAATTCGCTCGTCCCTGTATCTCCGTGCTTCCCTACGTCGAGATTGAATCGAACAAGGTTCATGTCAGTCTCAGGATTCAAGCCCTCCAATTTCAGAAAATGATAGGGCAGGATCGCCGCCTGTCCGGAATCGGCACTCCCGAGTGCAAACCGTTTCCCTTTCAGATCCTGGATGGAATCAATTCCCCGATCCGTTCTTGCGATGATTTTCGATGTAAAATCAATGTCCGTGTCCCGCATGGCAAGCGCTTTTGCCTTCCCTTCCAACAGATGTTGAATCCGCACATAGGCTACATTGGTGTTCCACGCAATGTCAATAAAACCGCTCAGCAATGCCTCCACCTGGGCTTCATAGTTGGAAAACAGAACGTAATCGATGGGAAAGTCGTTTGTTTGATAATAATCGCGGATAATATCCCAAATCGCGATGACCTTCGGATCATAAGCAACCGCACCAATCAAAATTGTCTCTCGCTCCATCATGCCACCTCCTGTTTACATCAAGGGAATTCCGGCAACCGACTTTCCTACCCACTCTTTTAACACTTCTGTGGTAGGAGCCATCACAGCACCGGCCCTTGCATCTCTTAAATACCGCTCGACGGGAAGGGATGGTGTATAACCCTGACCGCCGCATACCTGCATTGCCAAATTCGTGACTCGGACTGCATGTTCGGAAGCGATGATCTTCGATTCCATCACATTTAAAACGGCCGCTGCCTCCCCTTGGTCTGCCGATCTGGCAGCTTTATGTACAAAAGCGGCAGCTGATTCAACCGATCCATACATATCCGACAGATAGAATTGAATCGCCTGGATTTCAGCCAAAGACCGCCCATCCGGATATTTCCTGCTTTTCGCATGGTTCAGTGCGGCAAGGTAAGCTCCTCGCGCCAGCCCAACGTTAACGCCGGACACCCCTAAAATAAATGTCGGTGCAACCACCTGAAAAATAATGTCCAGGCCGTCTCCTTCATCACCGATCAGATTGCTCACGGGAACTTTCACATTTTCCATCGTAACGGAAATGCTGTTATTTCCTCGCAAGCCAATTCCCTCCCAAGTTCCTTCAAAACGAACTCCCGACGTATCCGTTTCCACAATTAACATGTCGAGACCGTTACCCTCGGTGGATGCATTTGTGACCACGACCAGAAAATCGGTCTGATCTCCATTTGTAACAAAGCTTTTTCGCCCGTTTAATGTGAAGAACTGATCCGCGAAGTGAGCTCTGATTTCTGGACTATAAAAGTGAGCTCCCGTGCCTGTTTCACTAAAGGCCAGAGTTCCAATCTTATCTCCCTGGGCGATCGGACGCAGATACCGTTCCTTTTGATTCGGACTTGCCTTTGAGGCAATAACCATGGTGGCACATGAGTGCATTAAGAAACACATGGCTGTCGATCCGCATTTCTCGGCTATGATTTCGGTCGCGGTTACAAGATCGAAAAGGCTTCCCCCCATGCCCCCGAGATCCTTAGGCACAAGCAATCCAAGCAGTCCCGATTTCCCAAAAGCTTTGAAAGCTTCATGCGGAAATCTTTTTTCCCGATCGATCTCAAATGCCAACGGAGCCACTACCTCGCCAGCAATTTGACGCGTAATTTCCGCAACTGAATGATTGAATGTTGTTGTCACAGATCTTCACTCCTCCATAAGATTACATAAAGTTTGGTGTATGGGATTCTGAAATTTTCTGTGCTGTCTGTTCATCCAACCCGATTTGCAGCATCCGTTGAATACGGCGCTCGTACATCACTTCCTGCAATTTGGCGACCCGTTCAAAACCGGTTTTCAACCGTTCCGCCGTCCGACCACCCCCTCCAAGAATGGCAAGTGCCTCTACCAAATGGGAATTCTCACCCACCGATTCGGAATGCAAGTATTGGTTTCTTTCCTCCGCCGCCTCAATCAGACTCCGCACCATCTTCGGATTCCGGCTCAGGATGTGGCGAATGTGTCCGATTCCGTAAGCAACGTGGCGCCCTTCATCAATCCTTGCCAGATGTACGATCTTACGAGTGACCGGATCGGGAGCATAATCCTCGATATAGTGCAGCAAATCCAAAAAGGTTCCTTCTCCAAGAACATGCAGTAAAAACGATGATTTAAAATAGTCTTCCTGAATGAATAAACTATGGAGAGATCGTTCAGTCAGAGTAGACGAGTACTGCAGCCCCCCGCCATTTGCCAGCGCCCGTTTCATAAAGGCCTCAATGTGTCTGGCTTCATCTTGTACCAGAGTTGCCAGATACATCAGAACCTCAATATAGTGAGGGTTAATTCTCGCCATGAACTTTGCCGGTATGTACAGAGCGGAATATTCATTTTCGGCTAAAAAGGTCATGATTTGGCAAACGGCCCACTCGATATCATCGGGCAATTCTGATAACTCGTCCCAAGGAATGTCGGTTGAAGCATTCCACTGGGCTTCTTTTGCCTGTTCATACAGATCCAACACATTGTCGGCCCACACATCGTCCTTTCGGTTCAAAGTGAAACCGAAATCAGGAATTCCCGGCTCACCAACCGCACCCCGGGGAACAAACCCGATATAACCGGGAGCTTGTTCAAGCAGGTCACCGGCACGACCGAGAAACCAGTCCCGAATGTCAAGATTTTTGTCTTTTCGGAGGGGAAGGCGAATCCCCCAGTCAGGTTTTTCATTCAATTCCCCGTTTTTTTGGATCAAAAAACGATAGTGGTCTCCCCCGTCAAGAGCTGAAATAAATTTATGTTTATGGAGGCGGCACCAGCTTTGCAAATCTCCTTTGAGATGAGCATGCTTGCTTTGCACTTCAAGAATTTGGCCATTCTCCAAACGGCTGAACGCATTTTTGATTAAGAGGAACCAGTTGGCTCCGCCCGGAATGTCATGAAGATCCAGTGAACTGTCCGGTTTTATCCCAAAAACCTCATAGGGTTCGGAAACGGAATTCCCCATTGTTGTATCCCTCCTTTCGATAACAAATTGTTATCGGTAATATAACTATAAAATTTTCCAATAGACCTGTAAAGAAGAACATCAAGAAGCAGCAAAATGGTAGAATCAGGGGTAGAGGTAGCGAAGCTCGAATTGGATGCCATCTGTCCAAGAAATGGAAAAAGCCGCTTAGCATTAACACATCAATTTCTTTTTTATTCATAATCCCGTTTTAAACTTACCTCCAAAAGAAGCAATTCAATATAGGATGGATTCCTTTATCATGCTACCGGGTCCTGCTGGTTATTGGTGATCCCGGGCAATTGCCGTTCACTCATCACTTTTTTGTGAGATTTTTTGTGCTGGGCGTAAAACTTCGCTGTTACAGAGATGTCAGCATGCCCCAACAACTCCGTGACCAATTTCAGATCTACACCCACTTCTAGTAGTTGGCAGGCAAACGTGCGCCGAAGAGCATGAACCGTCATCTTGTCTTTTTGGGTTATACCTACTGTCTCGCAGTATTTCTTAATCATTTTCTCAATAATTGAAACTGGCATTCGGGTCCCACGGTTGCTTAAAAATAATGCATCTTTATCTTGGATGTCAGTTGTTCCCTTTCGTCTAGGTACGTGGACAACTCGTTGGCCACCTGCACGTGCATATAAATTTCCTGTTGCTCCCTGCCTTTTCTCGTGACAATAAAGCTAAGATTTCAAAGACGAGGTCGTCAACATTCAGTCCCACCAGCTCGGATACGCGGATCCCGTTCCTAAAAGGGTGGTAAAGATTGCGATGTCCCTTAGTTTCTTGCGGGTATATCCCGAGAGGTGCTTATCGGTAAAATACTTCTCCCCATTGTAAATCACGTCGATCACCTTGCATGTGTCATGTATAGAAAGGGGTTTTTTAATGCGATGGTGAATCTTGGGTAGACCCAGCTTTTCCGTGATGTTCTTGCTGATCAGATCTGCTTTAAACAGATAACCATACAACGTGCGGAGAGAAGAGAGTTTTCGTAAGATCCCTTTTGGGCCGTTCGTGATTGTAAGTGTTTTGGTTTTTCCTTTGGGGGTTTCATACGATAATGGATAGGCTTCCAGAAACACTTTATAATCGAGCAGCGAATTCAAATCTACTTTTTTCTAAATGCTGTGGCTCGAAGTCTTGCAGTTTGGCTATATGGCGGAATTCGGGGAGAGTCTTGAGGTACATAAAAAATGTTTTTATATCAATGCAGTACGCAATTTGGGTATTGATCGACTCTCCATCGTAATACTTCTTAACGAAATTAAATACAAAGTCCGGCAACACTATAAGGCGATTCTGCAGCTCCGTGCTTTTTCGTGACATGGATGACACACTTCCTTTATTTGCATGCTAGGCTTATATTCATTATAACAGAACGTCTGTTTGGAGGACTATTTTTAGACAAAGAAAAGCCCCGAATTAGATCGGGGAACAAATTGATCCTATTGTTTGTATTATTGAACTTCCACAATAACACTTCCAAAAAACTCCTCGCCAATATACACGTTGAGTCGCCAGACTCCTGAACTCGGGAGCGACATGTTCGATGGCATATGTGCATCGGCTCCGTTATTAGGGCCTCCTAAGCCATCGTACTCCCAGACTTTTCGCTCATTAGAGGTACCTGCATCTTGTATTAATGTTTGAACTTTTTCACCTGTTCTTTTGTTTACAGCAACAATTTTTACTTTTCTAGAATCAAAAACTCTTCTATCCCCCCAAAAATGCCACATGAACTTGTCGACTTTTCCTGCAATAAATGAAGGGCCTAAAATCCCGATCTTGCCTTGAATCCCCCGCATCTCACGGTCATTTGATTTAAAAGATGGACTAACTTCCCAGTTATCTTCTTGCTGAGATACCGTAACTGGTTCTTTGGTAGTATCAGATTTTTTTGCATCTTGCTCAGCATTTGAACACCCTGCAAGAGCTAAAGTTAGAATCACGGTACTGATTATTATTCGCATCAAGATCACCTCGTAGATTAGACGAAACTGCAATGTAGAAGGTTACGCACTTGCCAAATTTGAATGACTTAATTGAACGTCATGAAACCAGATTTGGAAACCTATTATTTTAGCTCGGGATTATTTTTTTAGGTGTAACTGTTTTGGTATCCTCTTGGTGAACTTCGACTTCTCCATGATCTCCGTCCAGTATACCTTTGGTAGAATTCTTAAACTCTCGCAAAGTACGCCCGAATGCCTGCCCAAGTTCAGGCAATTTATTTGGTCCAAAAATGAGGAGTAAGGCAATCAGTATCAATATTAGACCCGGAACTCCGATAGAAGATAAGCCCATATCAATTCCTCCCGATTCAAAATTATTAGGTAACATTGGTGTACCTGTTAGTTAGTTATTAATTTATAAACATTGACTATCCCGTGCCCAAATAATTTATCATATCCGACCTTACCAGTATCTGAAGACGTTTGTAAAAGATGACTTTTTACCTGACTGGGTGTAGGTTTTTTTCCCGTTTGTTTGTACACTTCTGCGATATAAACTGCAGCCGCTCCTGATACATGTGGGGCAGCCATTGAGGTTCCGCCTTTCTAGCCATATCCACCTTCGCCAAAAATCGAACTGGCTATTCTCGACTGGGGCAAATAAGTCGGAATTGTACTTAAAACTACATATTTATAATAATCGTTATCGAGTTTTGGATAATTAGGACCAAGATCACCACCAGGAGCAGCTATATCAATAACTCCATTACCATAATTCGAATAAAAGGCAAGACGGTCTTGAGTCCCAACCCCCCCTCCCGTAGCCGACACAGTAATTACACCTGGAGTTTGAGCTGGTACCGTAAATATAACCCCATCAACTTCAAACATGGTTAACCCTATGCTTTTTAAATAACGATTGTACCATTCAGCCACTTGTGAAGGTTTACTTAGATCCTGAGCATCGTTACCCGCTGCGACTACTACCGTACAGTTTTGGTTAACTGCATATTGAATCGCTCTGTGATTTGCCACCCAACTTGCCGCCTGATTTCCGAGACGAATTTTTTCGCCAGTATTAGGGTCAGTATACCACCATTGACCTATTATGCTAGATCCATTAAGGCTCATATTAATTACATCTACCCCATCTTTTGCTGCAGCGACAATGGCTTTCATTACCCAAACAGGACTTGCTCCACCAAATGCACCAAAAACCCTGTAAGCACGTAAACCCACATCAGGTGCAACACCTTTGATCCTGCCGTTAGCGCCAATGGTACCAGCTACATGGGTACCATGACTATTCATATCAATGGCGTCTGTTGTCCCAGGTACAAAAGTCTTGGAACCAGGAACTATATTGTTTTTAAGGTCTGGATGGTTAAAATCAATCCCAGTATCAATTATTCCTACTACAACATCTTTGCTACCACTCTGAAGGGTATGACTTGCACCTAAGTTGGTAATTTGCTCAATATTCCATTGCCATCCCGCATTCCAAATGCTTTCTCCTTTCGGAACAGAGGGGAGAGAATCTGTCGAAGGATCAAAATGGTCTACATTGGGTTCTGGTAACGCCAGTGGAATTTTAACCGACGGTGCTAAACTCAGAATACTACTGTCGTTCAACATCTTCTTAATAAAAGTGGCGGGTTCTTGAGTCGTTACTTCAATCACACCAATTTCCGGAACTTCATCTGTAATGATCCCACCCGCTTGACTGACTTTTTGTGTCACATCCGCAGGTAGACTTTCGCTCTTAAAAACCACTATAAATGAATCCGTATTTTCGGCACCAACCGAAAGTGGTCCTATTAACCCCATAACTAAAAACAAGGAAATCACTATGGTAATGAGTTTTTTCATTGTCATTTCTCCTAATTCTTCCGATATATTGTTTCCAGGTTGGTTATTCAACGTTTTTTAATTACTGACTCCAACTATAATTGACTAATGATTACGAAAATACTTTTATTTTTAAATCCAGCGTGATGGCATGATATTTTGTCTTAGGGCATGCTATGCTGACCGATCTTTCCGCAGTGAATCATATAATCTAAACAATACATCCTTCTATGGCAGGAATTCTTCTCCTAACTGCTACGATTCTGTAACAATATAAGAAAACACGGCGGCGATTTTGCCGCCGTTTTAGTTAATGGGTTTCTGCATAAAAGAAATTATTAGATTGTAATCGGTGGTGTATTGGCTACGCAATATCCAGATTGACTCACATACCACTTGCAACCACAATCATTGCTTTGAATGGGGTTGCTACTTAATGTACAATCACAGCAAACATAGTAGCTACTTGATCCTTCACAACTAGAACACCAACACCCGGTCTGGGAGTAGTATCGCTTGGTAATTTGGTAACCACTACCACACTGCCCCACTCCTCCACAACTGGAACAGTACTTTCCATTAGGCGGACCACAGCCGCACGTGGACCCAACATACCAAGTTTGACAAACATCACAAGCTGCAGCATAAGCTTTCTCCCCAAGGAAAGTTAGGGCCACGGCGGTTCCAAAAACTCCTCCCACAATTTTCGCTAAAGCTTCACGACGGGTAGTTTTTCTAGCAAGTTGTTCACTTGTCAGTCGGGACAATCTATCAATCCAGTTCACAGTCTCACCTCCTTTCTAGGCCGATGTTAAGATATAAATCGCTGTGACCAATAACAGAAAACCACTTAATCGATGCCAAAGTTGAGCTTTTGAAAAGATGAACGCTGACATCTCGAAAACTGATTTTTGATCCGACTGTGTGGTTAAAAAACCGATTAGATAGACTGAGAACGCTCTACCTAACCCATACACAAACCCTAGAAGCGCCCCCAGTTTAGGATCCCCGATGACGAGTGCTAGAGCGGTCCAAACATAGAAACCAGCGTAAGGAATAAATGTTAAAAAACCCGCGCCAATTGTCAACCCATAAGCCAAACTTCCGAAGAAAGGTCTTTGATTAATCCAAGAGATTGGCACTTGCCAACGTCGCTGTGGCATGGGCAGCCGAATAAAATCAAACTCTTTAAGTCCGTAGGCCAGAGCCAATATCCCAACAATCCAAAAAGGTAAGTCTAATTGAATTAGCTTCAGAGTTAACCCAAGAGATCCTACAATTAATCCGGTAAAAGTACTAGCCAAACAAACTCCGAGAGTATAAAGATTTACTTGCAAAAACCATGTCCATCGTTTCTTCCCCTCACCGAGGGGGCTGATCACGTAGATCATATTAACTCCTCAGGCACTATGGGTCATAAAGATCCCAGCTATAAAAGCCATTCCGCTAATGATAACGGAAAGGGACAAATATTCCCCGGCAACAAAACCCAATGCCGATGAAAGAATAAGAAGACCGAGTCGCCCCATTATCTTTACCTCCCTTCATTGACGATAGACGACAAAACGATTAACTTGTTCTATAATCAGCTTTCAACCGCTGTAGAGGTGATTTGGATGAAAGAGCTACTTTTTCCTGATGATGCAACTACATGCTCCAAATCTCTAAGACTATTCACCAATCCTTTGGCAACAACTTTACGTTTATCGTCAATTACGAAGGCGAAAGGTGTAACTTCTCCTTCAAAAACCGTCTTAAAAATCTCCCGGTCAGGTAATGGAATAATCGAGTATCGGGGTCGCGGAAACATACTTCTTGTTTCTTCTTCGCTTCCATCAATGCTAAATACCAATGTCGAGATCCCGGGATATTTATCAATGAAGTCGTCAAGATGGGAAACCAAATTTCGACAAGGTGCACAATGTGGAGATGTGAATACTATTAATAATGGTTGACCACTGTAATCAGATAATTTTAAATTATCACCCGTTACACTCTTAACTTCCAAATCGGGTATGGTTGTTCCTAAATCCACTCCGCTTCTCGAAACTCCGGCTGCAGTTTTTAGGTACACTAGACCAAACTGACGAAATACAAGGAACATCAAAAGAAATAAAGAAACTACTAACAACCATAGAACGCCATAGGAAACCAAAAACAAATTACTCATACGTACCTCCTCTTAAGCCCCGTAATCAAGTTGGACAACCTCCGAAATAAGAGCGATACTATACGTAGGAGGATTGAT
>NZ_JBHSHC010000026.1:0-752 GCF_042652925.1 Effusibacillus consociatus | reverse complement strand
TTTTACCAGTTTTCTGCTCAGGTGTATTTTTATTTTTTAGACAAATTCAAGGCTTTTTGAACAGACTCTATATAGAACACTAAGTAGTTTTTTACAGGCAACATTCTGTATTCAGCTTCAAGTGACTGTATGGGTTGATACACCCTGCAAGAGTAAGGAAACTGCTGAAGCCTTGATATAGAATTGTCAAGTGCATCAACCAAATCCATTGCAGCCTTTGGTGCTTTAAGGGTATCGGCAATATAGTCTGTAATATCCCTCAAATCCTTTTGTGCCAAAGGCAAGTATTTCAGCTTATGCATTATCCTCATCCATCTTGTCAGCAAGCCTTTCCTTTAAATCAGAAAACACTTCTTCATGCGAATATCGTTTATCAGTGGACTTGGCTTCCAGTTCCGCTTCTTTTAGCTTAAAATAGATTTCACTTTCAAACAGCTTGCGTTCATAGGCTTCAATGCTCATAACAACCATGTCACCATAACCATTCTTTGTCAAGAATACAGGTTCTGCTGTTTCATGTACCAACCTTGAAATATCAGCAAAATTATTTCGTAAGTCTGAAACTGGTCTAATATGCGGCATATAATCACCCCTTAATTAGTTTATCGTAATATTATCATAATTATGATAAGTGGTCAATTAAATATTGCTTCTTATCAACCGCTTCATGAACATCCATTTAAACATGAAATCGGAATGTGGATAACTCAAGCCTGTGGATAACCTGTCTGTGCCACGCAATTTCATTTTGA
>NZ_JBHSHC010000025.1:0-34147 GCF_042652925.1 Effusibacillus consociatus | reverse complement strand
ATACCGAACGGTACGTACGGTGGTGTGGGAGGCCGGCTACTCAATTAATGGGTAGCCTCCTACCCGATTTAAGTTAAGTGGATAACCCTCTGTAAAAATTCATTTTGTTTTTTAAGATTGGTATAGACTTTTCAATCATTCCTGCATATAATGTTGTACAGAGGAAACATTTTTGGGCGAAGGAATCTTTGGAAAATTTTTTTTGCAAAAAATTTTCCTTTAGGAAAGATAGTTGTCCTAAAGAAATATATTTTACTAACAGAAACATAATCGGAGGGAGAGACATGGGAATGGCATTTCGGAAACTGGCGAGTTTGATGGGAGTGTTGACTCTAACCTTGGGTTTGCTTCTGTCGGGCTGCGGAACAACCGAAACAACTTCGGGAAATACGAGCGGTAAGATTGACGGCAAAATCAAGGTTACCACCACGATCGGGATGATCACTGACATTGTGAAGAATGTCGGGGGGGATCATGTGGAAGTCACCGGATTAATGGGCCCCGGTGTGGATCCCCATTTGTATAAAGCTTCCCAAGGAGATATCGCGAAGTTGAAGGAAGCGGATATCATTTTCTACAATGGTTTGAATCTGGAAGGGAAAATGGCAGATATCTTTGTGAAACTCTCACGGGAAAAACCGGCAATCGCGGTCACCGAGTATATACCGGAAACACAGCTGCAGGAACCGCCCGATTTTGGCGGACATTTCGATCCGCATGTTTGGTTTGACGTAAAAATGTGGATGAAAGCTGTGGAAAGAGTACGCGATGGTTTGATTGAAGCGGCTCCTCAACACAAAGCCGATTTTGAGAAAAATACCCAGCAATATTTGAAACAGCTGGAGGAATTGGATGCGTACGCAAAAACGCAGTTGGCCCAGATTCCAAAAGAAAGACGGGTGCTGGTAACCGCTCATGACGCGTTTAACTATTTCGGAAGAGCTTATGATCTGGAAGTCAAAGGATTGCAGGGAATCAGCACTGATTCCGAATATGGACTGAAAGACGTGCAAAATCTCGTAGATCTGCTCGTACAGCGCAAAATTAAGGCTGTGTTTGTCGAATCAAGCGTTCCGAAACGCGCAATCGAAGCAGTGGTCGAAGGTGCAAAAGCAAAAAATCACCAGGTTACTATCGGCGGTGAGCTTTTCTCGGATGCGATGGGGGATCCGGGAACCAAAGAAGGAACTTATATCGGCATGGTTCGCCATAATGTCGATACCATTGTTTCGGCTCTTAAGTAGTTCCTGCTATTTGCATCCAAAGGAGGAAAAACTATGGATGAAAACATCAGTCTGATACCCGTATCGGTTAAAAATCTGACGATCGCCTATCACCGCAAACCGGTTCTGCAGGAGATTGATCTGGAGTGCCCGGAGGGGAAACTGATTGGAATCGTCGGTCCCAACGGGGCGGGAAAATCGACATTGATAAAAGGGATATTGGGACTTGTGCCAACCGTATCCGGAGAAGTTGAGATCTATGGCAAGCCCTATAAAACCCAACGCAAACTAATTGGGTACGTTCCGCAAAGAGAGTCGGTCGATTGGGATTTTCCGACCAATGCTTTTGATGTTGTATTGATGGGGCGTTATGGTCACATCGGTTGGTTCAGACGCCCCAGTTCACTGGACCGCGAGATTGCCATGAACTGTTTGGAAAAAGTCGGAATGGCGGATTTTGCGAATCGGCAAATCAGTCAATTGTCCGGCGGTCAACAGCAACGGGTGTTTCTGGCGAGGGCACTCGCCCAGGACGCGGCGATTTACTTCATGGATGAACCGTTTGCCGGTGTGGATGCGGCAACGGAAAAGGCGATCATTTCTTTGCTAAATGAACTGAAGACACAAGGGAAGACGGTACTCGTAGTTCATCATGACCTGCAAACGGTGAAAGAATACTTTGATTGGCTGTTGATGCTCAATGTTCGGAAAGTTGCAATGGGGCCGACAGAAGAGGTGTTTACTCCGGAGAATCTTCAAACAACTTACGGTGGCCGGCTTGCATTGCTGAAGACAGGGGAACACCTGACGATTGCGGGAATATAGGAGCGTGTTTGCGATGGAACAGGTCTGGGAAATGCTGTCCGATCCAAATACCAGATGGGTGGTTGCCGCCTGCTTTTTGCTCGGACTAAGCAGCGGCGTTCTCGGGTGTTTTGCCTATCTGAGAAAGCACAGCTTGATGGGGGATGCGGTCGCTCATGCAGCTCTGCCCGGTATTTGCGTCGGGTATATGCTCTATGGAAGCAAATCAATGGGGGTGTTCCTCATAGCGGCTGCGGTTGCCGGTTTACTGTGTTCGTTTTGTATCGGTATGATCACCAAATACTCCCGAATTAAGGAAGACTCAGCGCTGGGATTGGTTCTCTCCGTATTTTTCGGATTCGGGATTTTGCTGTTAACAAGGATTCAACACAGCCCGAAGGGCAATCAAAGCGGGTTGGATGCATTCCTGTTTGGGAAAGCAGCTTCCCTGGTAGGGGCAGATGTGAACATCATGATGGGGATGGCCGTGATTCTGCTTGTGATCACCGGGCTCTTGTTCAAGGAGTTTAAGCTGCTGAGTTTTGATCCGAATTTCGGCAGGGGAATCGGGTATCCGATGGGATTCCTGAATGCGGTGTTGATGCTGCTCATCGTATTGTCGGTCGTCATCGGCTTACAGGCAGTTGGGGTTGTACTGATGTCTGCCATGTTGATTACGCCGGCTATTGCCGCCCGGTATTGGACGGAACGCTTGGATCGAATGATCCTGATTGCGGGAGCGTTCGGGGCCATATCGGGGGTCTTGGGCAGTCTCATCAGTACCTTGATCACCAATATGCCTACGGGACCCGTTATTGTGTTAACGGCTACCGCATTGTTCTTGCTGTCTCTTCTTTTTGCACCACGGCGAGGCCTGTTAATGAAGCTGATTCGCCGCTACCGTACGCGCCAGCAGATTGAGCAGGAGATTCATGCTGAATCTTACCACAGAATTCGTTCGTACGAAGGGGGAGGTTCCGTGTGAGCGATACCGGATGGATTCTTCTGACAGGTTCACTGGTTGCGGCTTCCTGTGCCTTTCTGGGCTGCTTTCTGATCCTCAGAAAAATGGCCATGTTGGGTGATGCAATCAGTCATGCGGTTCTACCCGGAATTGTGATTGCGTTTTTGGTAAGCCACAACATGAACAGCTCCGTAATGCTGATTGGGGCTGCTGCACTTGGACTGCTGACCGCTTTCTTGGTTCAGACTTTGCACCAAAGCGGGGTTCAATCCGATGCGGCGATCGGTGTAACGTTTACAGCCCTTTTTGCGGTTGGAGTGGTGCTTGTATCCGTGTTTGCCAGGGATGTTCACCTGGATCTTGAACACGTGCTTTACGGGGAAATCGCTTTTGTACCGTGGAACACGCTTGAGATCAATGGGATTGGTTTGGGACCAAGAGCGGTCTGGATGGTAGGGGGAACTTTCCTGATCAGTCTGCTGGTTGTAGGTTTTTTCTATAAGGAATTTAAGATCTGTTCATTCGACCCGGCAATGGCGGCCGCGGTTGGGATTCCGGTTCTCCTGATCCATTATTTGATGATGGGGTTAGTGTCTTTGACAACCGTGGCTGCATTTGAGAGCGTGGGAGCTGTTCTTGTAGTCGCCATGCTGATTGTTCCGGGTGCAACAGCGTATTTGTTGACGGATCGGCTTAGCGTCATGCTCGGATTGAGCATGTTGATCGGTGTAATGTGTGCAATTCTCGGTTATTACCTGGCTTCTTTCCTGGATGCTTCCATTGCCGGATCGATGACTACAATTGCCGGAATTGTTTTTGCCTTGACGCTCGTTTTCTCTCCCAGCCATGGTCTGCTGTCCCGCTGGTTTGCCAGAAGACGGATGCAGCAGGTTTAACCCCAATCTCCTTATACCTCAATTTGGGCGGTAAACATGGATTTGATGTTTGTCAAAATGTCCCGGCTCCACATATTTTAACCATAGGAAAAACTTTTTCTACAGTAAAATCATGGAGGATTGGGTTCTATGAAAAAAAGATACCAGCGCTTTTTCTTTACAATCCTCGTAATGGTAAGCTGTTTCTTGGTCTGGTCGTTAAACTTGCTGTGACTTGAACTTTTTGCATTCTGGGTCAGCCGGTCAAATCGGTTGACCGTTTTTGTTTTTCATTTTTGTTTTCAAATGTAGGCTGGACTACAATTGTTGATTTGCTAACCCATATTGATTTTCGGTAGAATAGGTTGTAATCGAGTATGTTTGTTGAGGTGAACAAATGTCAGCCCAAGTTAATACCGATCTCTTGCGCAAGATCCCGGCCGTTCACCGGCTTCTGGATGCTCCCCCAAGTCAGCGGTTGATTCAGTTGTATTCGCATGACCTGGTATCCGAAGCGGTTGCTCATATCATTTCTGAAGTACGTGGGCAAATTTTGTCCGGGGAACGGACGAACGAGGTGTCGGAGCAAGAACTTTTGGAGCAGGCGGAACGGTACCTGCTTCATCAATTCCGTGCAAATTTCAGACGAGTGATTAATGCGACCGGTGTCGTATTGCATACAAATCTCGGGCGGGCTCCCTTGGCCGAAACGGCTCTTGAAGCGATCAATCGCACTGCACAAGGGTATTCGAACTTGGAGCTCAATCTCTCCACGGGAGAACGGGGTTCACGTTATGATCACGTGGAGGAATTGATATGCAAATTGACGGGTGCCGAAGCGGCCCTTGTTGTGAACAATAATGCGGCGGCTGTTCTTCTGGTGCTTAGGGAGATGGCGAAAGGCCGAAAGGTCATTGTATCTCGCGGTCAGCTGGTCGAGATTGGCGGTTCCTTCCGTGTATCGGAAGTCATGAAGGAATCGGGAGCAACCCTTGTTGAGGTTGGAACGACCAACAAAACTCATGAAAGTGATTACGAGAATGCCATTGAGGAAGACACTGCCCTCATCATGAAGGCTCATACGAGTAATTTCAGGATCGTGGGCTTTACCTACCAACCGGAATTAGCCGATCTCACCGCATTGGCACACCGGAGTGGAGTCCCTGTCTATGAGGATCTCGGATCCGGTTCGTTGATTGACCTGAGAAAATTCGGGATCGGAGATGAACCTACTGTTGGGGAATCCCTCAAGGCCGGAGTGGATATTGTTTCTTTTTCAGGGGACAAGCTGCTCGGCGGCACACAGGCCGGAATTATTGCAGGAAAAGCCGAGTATATCAAACGAATTAAGAAAAACCAGCTGACCCGTGCACTTCGAGTCGACAAACTTACATTAGCGGCACTTGAAGCAACACTTCTGTTGTATCTTGATGAAGAAAGAGCGTTGCGGGAAGTTCCGACTCTCTATTTGCTGACCCGGAAAAAGGACGAGTTGTACTCGGAGGCTCAGCGGCTGTCCGAGGGGCTAAAGGCGGTGTTTCAAGACAAAGCGGTAGTGGAGGTTGTCGAAGGAATGTCCCAGGTCGGCGGCGGGAGCCTGCCAACCGAAGACCTTCCGACCTGTTTGGTGGCGGTGAGAACCACTCCGTTCTCTCTGAATGCACTGGAGCATGCGTTACGTCATGTGGATCTTCCCGTAATGACAACCATTCGTAAGGAGGCTTTGATGTTCGATGTCAGAACAATTTTCCCAAGAGAAATTGAAGAATGCATCCACAGTGTCCGAGAAGCTTGCAGACGTCTCGGGTGATGCAGTTACCCCCGCCGAAGCGATACGCTTGACTTTATTATCTGAAAAAGCGGGCTGAGGCTGCAAAATTGGTCCTGCGGACCTGGCTCAAGTGTTGAGCCACTTGCCAAAAAATATTCCTGATGCGAACCTCATCGTCGGTTTAGATACTTCGGACGATGCAGGAGTTTACAAATTAACGGATGATCTGGCGATCGTACAAACGGTGGATTATTTTACGCCGATTGTCGACGACCCGTATATGTTTGGTGCCATTGCAGCAGCAAACGCGCTGTCGGATGTGTATGCGATGGGAGGAAAGCCGCTGACCGTATTGAACATAGTTGGCTTCCCTATAAGCAAGTTGGATAAAAAGATCCTGGCTGAAATTCTGCGCGGAGGGGCTGACAAGGTTCGCGAAGCGGGAGCCGTAATTGCCGGAGGTCACTCGATTGATGACTCTGATCCCAAGTTTGGGATGGCAGTTACCGGAATTGTCCACCCGGAAAAAGTGTGGACGAATGCAGGTGCCTGTGTTGGCGACAAGTTGGTCCTGACAAAGCCGATTGGGGTTGGAATTGTGACAACAGCCATCAAACGGGCGAAAGCAGCACCGGAAGCAATTGAACAGGTCGAGACCATCATGGCGACGTTAAATAAAGTTGCATCCGAAACGGCCCAAAACTTTACGGTGCACGCATGTACAGACATTACCGGATTCGGACTGTTGGGTCATGCGGCCGAAATGGCCCGCGGTGCTTGTGTCGGAATCGAGATTGATGCAAAGGCGGTCCCGATGCTCCCGGATGCGTATGCCTTAGCGGAACAGGGTATTGTTCCCGGCGGCTCACTTCGCAATTATGAATGGTTGGCAGACGATGTGGAATATGCAGATTCGATCGATGAGGTTACCCGCAAGATTCTGTGTGATGCGGTGACTTCCGGCGGGCTGCTGCTGTCCGTTCCCGCCGAAGAGGCAGACGCGCTTGTTGACGCATTAAAGAAAAACGGTGTGGAAGCGGCAACGGTGGTTGGAACAGTGGTCGAAGAGCATCCGAAAAAAATAGCGGTTCGGTAATGACAAAAAACAAAATGAAGCGTAGGGGAAAGCCCCTACGCTTTTTTCGATTTAGCCAGAAGTTTTGTTCTTTCTTTTCCGCTGAGTCGCGGACATGTACTGCAGGGTTTATTCTGATTGCCGGGAAATTGGTACCATAAACAGCACGTTGAACGGACTCGAACCCATTGAGCCGGCTCTGCCTCTTCCAGAAGAACAGTTTGATAAGTGGAACAGAAGGGGGGAGCGTTGAATCCTGAACCTTTTAATAATCTGTCAAAAATCTCTTTGGTGAAATCTCCTTGCGACGGATCCTTGCTAAATTGTTCATGTACATATCCGATGTAATTCCCCACATTGCCCCACATGATCATGGGAGAGAGCCCGAATTCGGATGCGATTCGATAAATCAGCTGCCCCAGATTGTCGTCGAATACGGCCTCAAACACCTGAGTAATGAGAGGACTTCCCGATTCAAGCCAAACCCATTTTGACGGATCTTTCAGCCTGATTCCGGCGGGCAAATCATCTTCCAGAACAATTTCCGTCTGTTCGGAATCTGCCAAAATCCCAATGTTTTCTCTCAGCAGGGGATTTAAAACAGACGCTAACAAAGCACTGGCGTATCGCTTTTGAAACAACGAAGCGGCGGCTGCAAGATTCCCAGAATTCATCCTTCGGGCGGCCCGGGCGATCAAGTCTTCCAACTTGTCCCCCGAAAGCAGGTCCTGAACGGACACGACGTTCAATTCCACAGGCTCCTTGTTGAGACCATCAGGAAATACCACCGGAAGATGCAGACCTTTGCTTCGTAACTGATCCAGTACATTTTCCAAACTTACTATCCCGTTCATATCCGGATCGCTCCTGCGATTGAGAATCATTCTCTCTAATGATACCCAATTTCCTGAAATTAGTCAAAAAAAGAATCCAACCTCGATCAGGAAGGATTCTATCCGTTGCATCAAGCAAGCACAGCCCGTTGTTTATAAACTTTCCTTCCTCTTCCGTGCGGTATGCACATCGGAGTTCCGTAAAGCGGATCCTCAATGATCTGACAATCCATCTCAAATACGGCACGAACCATTTCTTCCGTCACAACATGTTCCGGTTTCCCCTGGGCATAAATGGTCTGATTTTTCAGAGCCACAATGTGATGAGCGTATCGACAGGCAAGATTTAAGTCGTGTAAAACCATTACGATGGTCCGTTGTTCTTGTTCGTTCAATTCAAAAAGAATGTCCAGTACTTCAATCTGGTGAGTCATATCGAGGTATGTGGTGGGTTCGTCCAGCAAAATGGTCTTCGTTCCTTGGGCCAGTGTCATCGCAATCCAAGCTCTTTGCCGTTGTCCGCCTGACAATGAATCCACCAACTGTTCCGCGAATGGTTTCATTTGCGTTGCATCCAGTGCAAAGTTGACCATTTGCTCGTCTTCCGCCGACCATTGCTGGAGCCAATTTTGATAGGGATAACGTCCTTGTTTCACTAATTGCAGGACGGTTAATCCCTCCGGAGCAATCGGGGCTTGCGGAAGAATGGCAAGCCGTTTGGCAATCTCTTTCGTTGGCAGTTTGTTGATTTCCTGACCGTCGAGCAAGACCGCTCCCTCCACCGGTTTTAGCAAACGGGCCATCGCCCGCAACAGGGTGGACTTGCCGCAGCCGTTGCTGCCGATAAAAACCGTAATTTTTCCTTTGGGGATCAGAAGGTTTAACTGATCGATGATGATTTGATCCCCGTATGATAACGTCAGTTCTTTTGTTTCCAAAGCGTCCATTTGCAATCTCCCCATCCTACTGATTTCGGTTTTTGTACAACAGATAGATGAAAAAGGGAGCTCCGATTGAAGAAGTGAAGATCCCAACCGGCAGATCCATAGGTGCAAAAGCTGTCCTCGCGATCAGGTCGGCAACCATAACCGTGATGGCTCCCACCAATGCCGCAACAGGCAGCAATCCTCCGAATGACGGGCCGACCAATTTTCGGGCAATATGAGGAGCCAGCAGCCCGACAAAAGCGATGGTACCTCCAAAAGCGATAGCGGAGCCTGCCAAGGCAACCGAAATTGACAATAAAATGATCCTGTGACGCTGCAACTGACTCCCCACACCTGTTGCAATTTCGTCTCCCAACTGCTGAACATTCACATTTCGCCCGAAAACGAACGCAAGCGGAATCAGCACAACCATCCAAAGAAACATCATGATCACATTGTCCCAAGTCGTTCCATAAATTGTACCGGTTAACCAGACTTTCGCCTTGCTTGTAAGATGGATATGGCTGATTACAAGGAACAAAGTGACTAAAGCTTTTGTCGCAAAGTCCATTCCGACCCCGATCAATACGAGGCGGAGGGGGGTGACTCCCTTTTTCCATGCCAATAGGTAAATCAGCAATGCCATCAATGCGGCACCGAAGAAGGCGATAAACGGAAGAAGGTGGATGCTTGTCTTTTCAAAGACTGTAACAAACACAACCGCTGCAACTGAGGCACCACCAGTAATTCCTATAACATCAGGTGAAGCTAACGGGTTGCGAAAGATCCCTTGCATGATCACACCCGATATTCCGAAAGCCGCGCCTACAAGGATAGCAATCAGATTCCGCGGCAGACGGAATGACTGTATGATCACCTCATATTGTTCCGCCCCGTTGCCTATCAAGACTTTTAACACTTCGATCGGATGGATCTTCATGGTCCCCAACGCCGTACTTACCACCAATGTGATAAAGGTAAGCAATAGTAGTACACCGGTTATGAGTGCGGTCTTTCTGTCAACCAGAAAAGAAACCCGGGGCTTCTCGATTCGAAAAGCTGTATACTTCTTCATCATCTTGTAAGCCCCCTTCGAGCGACATAAACAAAGAATGGCACTCCGATTAAAGCTGTCATCACACTTATCGGCATCTCTTTCGGCATCGCGATGAAGCGTGCTGATATATCCGCCCCCAAGAGCAAAACAGCTCCTAACACAGCGCTGTATGTAACGATCCAACGATTGTCAATTCCAACAAGAGAACGAGTGATATGCGGGATGACAAGGCCGACAAAACCAATTGGACCTGCAACAGCGACTGCGCTGCCGGCGAGGGCTACGATCGTAATCCCTGTAACGATTTTGACCAATAAAGTACGTTGGCCTAACCCTTTCGCCACATCCTCTCCCAACATCAATAGGTTGATGGGGCCGGCAATAATAAGCGCCACGATCCAAGCAGCCGCCATATAGGGAAAAACGTCAGTGAGGATGTCCAGTTTCCGCCCCGCGACCGAACCGGATAACCAGAATAACACTTCTTCCAATGTTCTTTCATTCGCCACCAGCAGGCCATGGGTGAGTGAAGAAAATAATGCTGTCATTGCTGCACCCGCTAACGTAAGTTTGACAGGAGACATCCCGTCTCTTCCGATTGAACCCAAGAAGTACACCGCTATCCCGGTGAGTGCGGCACCAACAAATGCAATCCAAGTAAACAGCGACAAGGAATTAATAGAAAAAATAGATACGGCCAGCACTATAAAAAAAGAGGCTCCCGAATTGATTCCGAAAATGCTGAGATCGGCTAATGGATTTTTGGTTAACGCTTGCAGTAAAGCACCTGATATTCCGAGACTTGCTCCGACTGCTGCGGCAATCAACGCTCGCGGAACCCGCACTTCTTTTATTACTATATGCTCGTTTGTGCCGTTAAAATTGGTATATGCTTCAATCGCTTCTTTCCAGCTTGTATCCATAACTCCGAATACGATACTCGAAAAAATAAAACAGGCAAGAATCAGAAAACAGACAATGAGTCCAAAAAACTTTGACGATGTGGACGACAACAAGTTGTTCATTCTATTCCTTCTTCCATAAAGAAAACTTGGCATTCACCAGGTCTTTGACTTGGTGAATCGGCCGAAGATCAGCAGTTTCAATTATAAAGTTTAGAGTTAGTGAAATTTCTTGTCAACGATTTTGAAAATCATTATCATTTGGTCTTGACATGACCCTTAGACAGGGAGTAGGATATTGATGTAAATGATAATCATTATCAAATAGTACAGGGGGAGAAACAAGTGTCATCAAGTACATACCAACTAAAAAGAAAATCTGTATTCGGCCTGCTGGCTATGCTGCTGTCTTTCGCATTGGTCTTGGCAGGTTGCGGCGGAAAACAAACCGGTGGACAACAAACTAAAGGACAGGATCAGCCTGCAGCTGCAACTCAGGAATACACGGTTAAGCACGCAATGGGAGAAACGAAAATCAAAGGGACTCCGAAAAAAGTGGTTGTTCTGACAAACGAAGGAACTGAAGCGGTTCTTGCACTGGGAATTAAACCTGTTGGAGCTGTTAAATCTTTTACCGGAAATCCTTGGTATGAGCATATTAAAGCGGATATGGAAGGGGTTAAGGTTCTCGGTACGGAACAACAACCGAATCTCGAGGAGATCGCAGCCCTTAAGCCTGATCTGATTCTTGGCAACAAATTGCGTCAAGAAAAAGTCTATCAACAATTGTCTGCTATTGCTCCAACCGTATTCTCTGAAACGCTTCGCGGAGAGTGGAAAAACAACTTTAAGCTTTATGCGGAAGCTTTGAACAAGAAGGCGGAAGGCGACAAAGTAATTGCCGACTTTGACAAACGAGTAGAAGACTTCAAGAAAAAAGCGGGCGACAAATTAAAGACGAAAGTATCGCTGGTTCGTTTCATGCCGGACAGAACCCGCATTTACTATAATGATACGTTCGCTGGCATTATCTTTAAGCAAATCGGATTGGCCCGTCCTGACAACCAAAACAAGGAAAAGTTTGCCGATGATGTGACAAAAGAACGGATTCCGGAAATGGAAGGCGATATTCTGTTCTACTGGACGTATGAAACCGGGGACGGTAAAGCGTCTAACGCAGAAAAGGAATGGACCAACGATCCGTTGTGGAAGAATCTGAATGTTGTAAAGAGCGGAAAGGCTCACAAGGTGGATGATGCCATCTGGAATACTGCGGGCGGTGTAAAGGCTGCCAACTTGCTGCTCACTGATCTGGAAAAGTATTTCGTGAAATAAATTTGAAAGCAAACTACAGTAAACAGCAACTGGGGGGATTTGTTCCCCCTTTTTGTATTGGAAAGTTGTTCTGGGGAGAGGAAGCGCCATGGCCAATTTAAATCTCGTGAAAACGATACAGGAGAATCGAAACCTTGCCTGTCATTATTCGAACTACAACTGGTTTCTGGCCGGAAGTTTCTTGGCGGAGACGGGTGATTGGTTGAATCGGATGGCTTTAAATTGGTTCGTGTTCACGTTGACCGATTCCCCATTTTACGTTGGTCTTGTGGAGTTTTGCCGGATGATTCCAATCATGCTCTTCACATTGCCTGGTGGAGTGGCGGGAGATAAGTGGGACAGACGGAAAGTAATCATGGTAACGCAAATTGGCGCTCTGCTCACGACTTTGGTACTTGCTTTTGTTATATACCTTGGAGTCAATTCGATTGGCTACCTTGCCGGTTTCATTCTCCTGTACGGGATTTTTTTAGCTTTTGAAATTCCTGTTCGCAATGCGCTGATTCCGAATATTCTCCCGAAACCGGCCATAACGAGCGGTTTATCGTTTTTTAGTGCAGCATTGAATATATCGCGGATGATTGGACCGGGGATTGCCGGACTGCTGCTTGCCAGTTGGTCGATTCCCACAGTAGTATTCTTGAATGTGATCTGTTTTGCAGGGAGTATTGCTGCATTGATGATGGTCGGCCCGGTTCATCCGCGTGCCGAGACGGGAAATCAACTAAAGTTCGGTCCGGGGATAAAGGAAACCGTTACCTACTTCAAGGATCATTCGATCGTCCTTTGCCTATTCGGTTTGGGGATCGTTCCTATGGTCTTTGGTTTTTCCTATACGACGTTGATGCCGGTCTTTGCAACAGAGGTTTTACATGCTGGCCCGGAGGGGTTCGGTTTACTTTTGTCGTGCTCTGCTTTAGGGGCTGTCATTACTTCCCTGGCCTTGGGGTGGGGGAAATATCCCTTGTCCAAGGGGTGGCTTTTTTCGGGTGGAATAGCGGCTTTTGGCGGAGGACTTATCCTTTTTTCTTATTCGGCTTTTTATCCATTCGCCTTGTTTCTGATGTTTCTTGTAGGAATGGTGAGTCAAGGATACAGGATCATTGAGAGGGTCGTTATTCAGGAGACGATTCCGGATCATTTGAGAGGACGAATCTTGAGTGTCGTGATGATGGATTCGGGATTTATCCCCTTGGGAAATTTGCTGGTCGGTTTTCTGGGGGAAACCATCGGGGCGATTGCTGCATTGCGCTTCATGGGGACAGTTTGTGTGATAACAGTGTTTCTCGTGATATTGATGAACCGCAGAATTTTAGCCATTCGTTAAGTACGTCGATTCAAGCTCGTACAAGGGCCCAAAAACTAAAAATCTGCCTAATTCCCGCTTGTTCATGCTTCCGAAAAGGAAGCATTTTTTGTTTTCATAATTGACAATGAGAATCATTATCAATTATATTGTGGGTAAGGATATCAAGTGAGATGAGAAATTAATTTGAAATGGATAGGAGATGATTTGTATGGAGTCTGAATGGAGAATTTTATCAAGTGTCATACATACTTTCACTGTCGGGATCTCAGCTCTAGTCAGCGGTGGGACTATTGTAAGGCTATTTCTGCTGTTCAAAAAAAATCGAATCCACTAGATGGGGAAAGGAGGAATCGATCAATGGGGCTTCTTTATGAGTTAGCCAAGATCATCCGGCAATTGCAATACGGAGATGAAAGGAAGAGATGGATATGTCAAAAGTCACAGGAGCGGACACTTCAATTGGCGCCAGACGGTCCAGTATGCGGTCGATGAGGCAATTTGCGGGCTTTTTGTAAAAAGAATGTAAACAACAGAATTTTTGTTGACATGAGAACGATTATCATTCAATATAATTACTGAGAATGATTATCATTAACAACGAATCTATATCGAAAGTGGGTGTAGGATTTGATAGAGAGCACTATTCAAGCGAAGGTACGGCAGGGGGTAGTTGCCGATTCGATTGTTGCCTGTGTAGGACGGACACCGTTGGTCCGTTTGAAGCGACTCTTTGAAGACAGCGGGGTCAACGTCCTGGCGAAATTGGAGATGATGAACCCCGGAGGGAGCATGAAGGACCGCCCGGCTCGTTACATAATTGAACAGGGGCTGCGGGATGGAACAATTCATTCCGGAACTCATTTGATTGAAAGCACCTCTGGGAATCTTGGAATCGGGCTTGCGATCATGGCAAAGCTTTATGGCTTACAGTTTACGTGCGTGGTCGATCCGAAAATCACGAAAACCAACCTGAACATCATCAAACAACTCGGTGCCAATATTGACATGGTAACGGAACCGGATGAGCAGGGCGGTTATCTTAAAACGCGCATCAAACGGGTCAAAGAACTTGTGCAGAAGATTCCGGGCGGCTACTGGATTAACCAATATGCCAATGAACTGAATTGGAAGGCCCATTATCATGGTGCAGGGAGTGAGATTGTCGAACAAGTGGATGGATCGGTTGACTACCTTGTGTGTGCAGTCAGTACGACCGGAAGCATTCTGGGTTTTTCCCGACGTATTCGTGAGGAGTTTCCTGATGTCAAGGTAATCGCCGTTGATGCAGCCGGATCCGTCATCTTCGGTGCACTACCCGGACCACGCGAGCTGCCGGGCATCGGAGCGAGTCGGGTTCCGGAATTGCTGAGCCCCGGAGAGATCGACGAAGTGATCTATGTGAATGATCTTGAGTCGGTTAAAGGTTGTCAGGATCTGTTGGCATTTGAAGGGATCTTTGCAGGAGGATCGTCCGGATCTGTGATTGCAGCCATTCAGAAAATCCTCCCGCAAATTCCGCCCGGTTCTCGAGTGGTCACGGTTCTGCCTGACCGGGGGGATCGTTACCTCGATACTGTCTATGACGAAGAGTGGGTCCGCAAGCTCTCGCGTGTGAAATTACCTGTCTAGTAACTAGCTGGTTTCATTCCGCAAAGTGATAGAAATAAAAATTCGAAGATTTGGTGAAAAGGAGTCTGAACATGAATACCAATCATTCCATCTTGTATTTGAGCAAGGGAGATATCATCAAGCTGGGGGGAGCATCCTCCGATCTGTATGTAACGGCTGTCAGCAGAGCGCTTGAACTGCATGCAAAAGGGGATTTCGTCCAACCGCTGAAACCCTATTTGCGTGTGGATGAGAAAAACGGTCATATCGCAGACCGAATCATTGCGATGCCCGCTTACATTGGCGGGGAAACCCCGGTTTCAGGATTGAAGTGGATTGGCAGCAAGCATGACAATCCCCGGGTTCGAGGCATGGAAAGGGCAAGCGGTCTTATCATATTGAACGATCCGGAAAGCAACTATCCGATTGCAGTGATGGAAGCCGGTTTGATCAGCGGCATGCGGACTGCAGCCGTGACAGTGATTGGAGCCCGTTACTTGGCACGGCAAGGGTTTCGCAGTGTAGCTTGTATGGGCTGCGGCATTATTGCGAAAATGCAGCTTCGTTCACTGATTGAACAGTTTCCGGAAATTGACGCCATCCATCTTTTTGATTTAAATCACGATTCGGCAACCCGACTTGCTGCTGAACTGCGTGAGTTTTCATCGAATTTGGAGGTAATTGTGGCGACAGACGCCGAAAGCGCCGTACGGGAAGGAGAAGTGGTGGTAACTTGTACAGTAACCGACCAACCGTATATTCCGTTTGATTGGCTGCGCAAAGGCACATTTGTCAGCAATATTTCGATCATGGATGTACATAAAGAAGTGTTCTTGAAAGCCGACAAAGTGGTAGTTGATGACTGGGATCAATCGAACCGTGAGAAAAAGATCATCAATCAACTTGTACTGGAAGGCCATTTTTCCCGTGAACACCTTCATGCCGAGATGGGGGAGATCCTGATCGGAAAGAAACCCGGTCGTGAATCGGATGATGAAATCATTATTCTCAACCCGATGGGTATGGCGGTCGAGGATATTTCAAGCGCTCAAGAAGTTTATCGAAAAGCTGTTTCCGCTAACATTGGAACCCGGTTAAGTCTTTACTGAGAATATGAAGTTGATGGGAACACAAGCACCTGGCGTGCTTGCTTTGGGGGGAAATCGACTTGCAAACTGAATTGATCGGAACTTCCGCTCCTGGGGCAGATTTGGAAAAGTTCCGCAAACAAGCGACAGAATCGGTGATGCATGATCTTGTAAACGCACTTGTACATGAAAATCTGCTTGGCATTACTGAGAAAGCGGTTCTCATACCGAACCTGGGGGACATGTTGCCGGTCCAGGAATTTGAGCTGGCGTCTGACGAACTTTATTGTTGTCTGGAACTGGACAATAATCGATTCGTAATGTTTAGGGTGCGCCGACAGCGTTTCATTCAACCGTTCAAACTCAGCCGTTTGCCTGTTCTTCTGGCAACAAATTCTCCGGAGGGTCCTGTTCAGGAAGATCTTGGGCCAATCGAGTTGATCCGGGTATTGGCTGAAGGGGCTTCCGAGGAACAACGGGCCGCCTTGTTACCGAATCTGAGCGATTTCCTGACGGAACTGGGAGACGCGATAGAACATACAGCTCTTTCACTGGAAGCGGCCCATGCATTTATCGAAGAGATGGACTCACTCGCCGAATCGTCATCGTCCCTGTTACCGATGGAACGGCTATCGTCCTTGAGGGATCGCCCGTTTCACCCAACTTCCAGGGCGAAACGCGGATGGAACAGTAATGAATACAGGCAATTCAGCCCTGAATTTGGCCGGGAATTCGGTTTGGATTGGGTGGCTGTAAGACGGGATCACATTGTGAAAGGGAAGAACACGGATGATGTCGCCAGTTTAATTTTAACGGAATCCGAGCTCAATCAGCTCGAAGCGGCGATGGCCGGAGTCGGACTGGAAAGTAAAGATTATGCCGTACTTCCGGTTCACCCTTGGCAAATGAAGCATGTCCTCCGTTCTTTGTATAAAGCTGAGATGGAGCAGGGGATTTGCATACCTTTGATCAGCGGACTGGGGCGATTTGCCGCTACCTCTTCCGTTCGGGCGCTTTCGCCAAAACACGGGGGGAGATTCCACATAAAAGTCCCGATTGCCATTTACTCGTTAGCCGCGCTTCGCATCCTTCCCCCGCGATACTTGAACAACGGGGAGAAAGGACAGCGATTGCTGCAGCAGGTAATCGAGCGGGAGCCGCTGCTGCAGAAACGGCTGCATCTCTGCAGTGAAAAGTTTTGGTGGGGATTTCACGACCCGAAAGGAGATCCTTTCGAGGATAAACCGGGACATCTTTCTTGTTTGGTACGGGAGTATCCTGAATATTTGCTTGATGACAAGAATGTAGAACTGGTGGCGATGTCCGCATTGGCTGTTATGGATGAGCGGGGAACGATTCCTGCATTTTCCCGTTTGCTCGCAGCCAGATCCGGAACAGTGAATCGGGATTCCGTGCTCAACTTATTCGGAGAGATTTGTCGGCAGTTTATCGAAACCGCGTTGATTTGTTTCCGTTTCGGGATTATGCCGGAAATCCACGGTCAGAACGTAATGCTGACTGTGCGCAATGGATCGATAACCGGTCTGCTGCTGCGCGACCATGACACAATTCGTCTGTATCTTCCTTGGCTTGAGCGAGAGGGACTCACGGATCCCGGATACGTAGTGAAACCGGGCACTCCGAACAGCCTGATCAATGAAACGCCGGAGGCGCTGCTCTCCTATTTTCAAACCCTGGGCATTCAAGTGAATCTCTATGCGATTACAGACGTTCTATCAAAAGCGTACTCGATCGAGGAAACCGCTTTTTGGCAGACGATTCGAACCGTCATCCAATCTTGTTTGGCAGATCTTAATTTGCCGGAAGCCGTCCGTGATGTGATGCAAACCCAGCTTTTACTCAGTCCAATATGGCCAACCCGATTGTTACTCGCTCCGCTTTTAAAACGTCTTGGAACCGGTGGTGGGAGTATGCCGGCCGGTGTTGGACAAACTCGCAATCCGCTGCAAGTGTGTGAGTCATGAAAAACGTCTTTCAGCTTGATCGAAGGTTTAAGGTGCTTTGGAGCGGGCAGTTTCTGGCGATCGCCGGGTTGACGGTCATGGTGCCGCTCCTGCCTTTTTATTTGAATGAACTTGGAGCCGTTCATACAGCGGAGAATCGGCTTTGGTCCGGTTTATCCCTGGCTGCTCCTGCTATTACATTCTGTCTGGTATCCCCGATTTGGGGGAGAATTGGGGACCGTTGGGGACGGAAATGGATGGTGGTACGGGCGTTGTTCGGTCTTGCCATCAGTCTGATTCTGATGGGGCTCTCTCAAACACCGCTCCAGTTTTTTCTATGCCGTTTGCTTCAAGGGGCATTCGGTGGAGTGGTGGATGCTGCCTCCGCATACGCGGCTGCGGAAACCACGGAAGGGGATCGCGGCCGAATCCTCGGAATCCTGCAGAGCGCCACTGCGGCCGGGTCCCTTGCAGGACCGGTAATTGGCGGAATAATGGCAGATTTCATCGGATTTCGGTCCTTGTTGTGCAGTATCGGGATCCTGACGGGAGTCAGCGGTTTAGTCGCAGCTCGGGTCTTACGCGAATCGACAAGGAGCGAATCCGCGGAATGTCCGAAAACACCTGTATATCGTGTATTCGTTGATTTGCTGTCGAACTCACGATTACGCCCCTTTTTAATCGCGGGTATTTGTTCTCAAATCGGGATTTTCGGGTTTGTCATTGTCTTTGGGCCACATGTTGAGGGGCTGAACGGAACAGCCGATTATGCACCCACATGGGTCGGGGTGCTGCAAGCGATTGCTTGGGGGGCTGGTCTTGTGGGAGCTCCCTGGTGGGGAATGCTGAATGATCGCAGCAAAATCGAAAGAAACTTTTTCATGGCAATAGCGGGATGCGGAGTGAGTATCGTCCTGCAATCGATTCCCGAACATGCAGCCTGGTTGATTCCGCTGCGCATTCTGCAAGGGTTCTGCTTCAGCGCGATTTTGCAATCGATTATTCTGGCGGTTACGAAAGAGTCGAAGGAAGAAAACACGGGAGAGCGTGTTGGAGCGGCAAATTCGATTCTCGTCTTCGGGCAAATCGTCGGTTCTTTGCTCGGAGCGTTACTCGGGGGATTCTTACCCACCCAGTGGATCATTGTGATCATGGGCTGTCTGTTTTTAATCGGTGCGGTTTGGATAAAGGGAATTGTCAATTGGCATCCCGGTCTCCTGTCCCACATTCCAACGAAATTGCGAGGTGGAAAATGATCATGCTTACCAGTCGAGCCATTGCACAGGCGGCGGCAATTGAAAGGCTTTTGAATTCATACCTGCGTGAGACGGAAAATTTCACTCCGGCATTGGAACCTGATCACCCGGCCCTGAAACTGCTGCCTGAACCTATTCTTAGGGAGATAAAAGAACAAGGGATTCCCTTCAGAATCGAACTTAAAGCGACAGGAGTCATAATAGTGGGTGCTCTGACCTACTGGTCTCCTTTTGGTCACCATCGATATGGCACTTCTTTCTGGGGATCGGTCACTCCAGTCGATGGGAGGGAAGGAGGAGATTATTCACGTCTGGGAAACTGCCGAATACTGGCTGAATTGATTTTAAATGAGATAGCTGTCAACAATTCGCTTACGGATACTGGAAATGATAGAGTCAGTTCCATGCTTGAACAGATCGAAAACTCGATTCGGAAAACGGAGATTTATGTTGAACGACGCCTCACAAGAGAGCGCTCTTTATGGAGATTATGCGGCAAAGAAAGAACGTTTACGGCTGAACAATCGCTGACCTGCGGGCATCCGTTTCATCCGACACCGAAAAGTTCACAAGGATTCTTGCCTGATCACTTGACTCGGTATGCACCGGAAATGGGAGCTGCCTTTTCTCTGCATTATTTGGCGGTTGCTCCGGAATTGGTTGAAGAGGCGTTTCTGACGAAAACGGATGCCGAATTATTGCCTTCCGAGGTGCTGGAAGCCGCCAACAGGCGGTTGACACCAGAAAAAGAAAATTATCGCTTGCTTCCCTGTCACCCTTGGCAGGCGGAACATCTGAAAGGATGGCCAGAGGTACAGGAATTGCTTCGAACTGGACGCCTGGTGGATTTAGGGGAGCTCGGAGACAAGGTATATCCCACGTCTTCTGTCCGAACCGTATGGGATTTTGGACATCAATATATTTTCAAGCTGCCGCTGAACGTACGAATCACCAACTTTGTGCGTGTGAATCCGCCGGAGCAGTTGAAGCGGACAATGGATGCGAGTAGGGCAATCGCACACGTTCGGGATCAGATCCCCTATGCGGATTTTACAATCATGCTGGAAGAAGGATATCGAACCGTTCGACTTGAGGGAGTATCGCCGGATCGGCAGCAAAAATTGGCCGAAAGTGCTGCAGTAATCTTCCGCGAAAACCCGATGTACTGTTCCGCTGATAACGACAATGTCGAAGGGACAGAGGCCCCGACTGTGGTTGCGGCGTTGTTGGAACAACCGCCTTTTGAAAAGGAAGCTCCCGTTTGGGAAGCAGTGCGTATGGCGGCTGAAAGCGAAAAATCAGTACCGGATTCCTTATTTGTAAACAAGTGGCTCAGAAGGTACCTGGAGATATCGTTCGTACCGATTCTGTGGCTGTTCCTGGAGCACGGAATCAGTATGGAAGCCCATGTGCAAAATTCGATGGTCACCATTCAAAACGGTTGGCCTGTCCGGTTTTATGTAAGGGATTTGGAAGGTGTGAGCATCAGTCGCGAACGCGCCTTGGAGCAAAATTTAGTCGGGAAGCTGCTGGCGGAAGACAGTCCCGCTCTGTATCCCGATCACGAGGCTTGGCACCGGTTCAAATACTATGTGTTGGTCAACCATTTGGGTCATCTCATTCATACAGTGGCTTATTATGGTCAGGTTGACGAACTGGGACTCTGGCAGGTTGCGGGTGAAGTACTGCACACATCCGGTTTGTTTGATACCCGGGACAGAAAACGATATCTGCTTGATTTGCTGGAAAATGAAGGCTTGCCGGCGAAAGCGAATTTTGTAAGCTGTTTCCAAAAGCGGGGAGAGACTCCTCTTTATGTGAATATAGCAAATCCGCTTACCAAGTGTGGGGTGAAAGTATGAGAACAGAATCACAGTCATCAGCAGTCTTTGAGGCGATTCAATCCGAGCAGTTCGTATCGGTGCGGAGAAGAATTTTCCGACAGCTGATTGAGTCATTGATCTACGAAGGGGTGATTTCCCCGGAAGTAGAGGAGCAACAAGGGGAGCTTCGTTTTACGATTCAGGGGCAAGACGAATCGGGACATCCGGTTGTATATGCCTGCCAGGGAAAAAAAAGATTTACGTTTGGCCGAATTCGTTTGAACAGCGAGCCGGTAGTGCGTATTGGAAACGGGGAGGCCTCTGAAGCTGATTCACTCGCCCAATTCCTGCTTGAAATTCGAAATTCTCTTGGAGCGGACGAAGGACGTTTGGTGACGTTCATCAATGAATTGGAGCAAACCCTGTTTAAAGATACATTGGCTCAGCACTACCGGTTCAAAACCGGAAAACCCATGCGGGAAAGCAGCTATGATGATCTGGAAGGGGATGTAATGGATGGTCATCCGTACCATCCGAGTTACAAATCTCGAATCGGATTCACTTTTGAGGATCAATACCGGTACGGCCCGGAATTTAAACCGGAGATACGTCCGTTTTGGGTCGCGGTACATAAAAATTGGACTCGGGCTGCCGTTTCCCGCCGTTTGAATTTGAAGGAGTTCCTGCTTGAGGAACTCGGTCCGGAACAGGTGGCTGAATTTGCTGCGACCATTCGCGATCAGGGACTGGACCCGGACGATTATCTGTTTCTGCCGGTGCATCCGTGGCAGTGGGAAAATCGGATTGCCACTTCCCACCTGGAGGATTTGCGCGAGAAACGGTTGATTCTGCTCGGGACGTCAAAAGATGTGTATCGTCCCCAACAGTCCATTCGGACATTGGCGAATTCTTCATCTCCGAAAAAGGCGTATCTCAAACTGGCAATGAGCATCGTCAACACTTCGACAGGACGCGTACTGGCACCGCATACGGTGGAGAATGCTCCCTCCGTATCCGATTGGTTAAAGGAATTGGCTGCCGCAGACCGATTTTTAACCGAAGAAACCCGAGTCGTGCTGCTGGGAGAAGTCGCAGGAATTTCTTATGATCGTCCTGCCCGTTCCGATTTGGTTCAACCGTCGATTTATGGAGTACTCGGCTGCATCTGGCGGGAAAGCCTTCATTCCTATTTGGAAAAGGACGAAGAGGCGGTTCCATTCAACGGGCTTTGCTCGGTGGATCTGGATGGCCGCCCGTTCATTGAGCCATGGGTAAGGGAAGCGGGACTGGAGAACTGGCTCAAAAAGCTGTTTGAAGTCAGCATTCTTCCGATTGTTCACCTGTTGTATGCTCACGGTATTGCGTTGGAATCCCATGCGCAGAACATGGTGCTGATCCACAAAAAAGGGATCCCGAGCCGTCTGGGACTCAAGGATTTTCATGATGGAATCCGGTTCTCGAAAGCTCACCTGACAGCTCCCGAAAAATGCCCGGATTTGCTGGCTACACCGGAATATCATGCCCGTGTGAACCGAAACTCGTTTATTGAAACGGACGATCTTGCACTTGTCAGGGATTTCATGCATGACGCCTTCTTTTTTATTAATCTTGGGGAACTGGCGTTATTCCTGGCTGATCACTATGGATATGAAGAGAACAGATTCTGGTCTCTCGCGAGTGAAGTAATAAAAACCTACCAACAGCGTTTTCCGGAATTGAAGGATCGTTTCAAACGGTTCGATTTGTTCGCTCCGACCATCGAAGTCGAACAATTAACCAAGCGCCGTTTCTATCCCGATACAGAACTGCGGATTCATGAGGTCCCCAATCCTCTTTCTCTATGTCAAGAAGCGGCGCATGCGGGGGCGGGAAAGTGAAATGCTGCGGAAAAATGATTTGAAACAAAAATTGCATGAGGGGAAAACCGTCTACGGACTGTTTTCCTCCATCCCGTCCCCGGTCATGGTAGAGATGATCGGATGTGCGGGGTTTGATTTTGTGATTCTTGATACGGAGCACCTCTGTATGAATCCGGAAACTCTCGAAAATATGATCCGGGCAGCCGAAGCGGTGAATCTGACAGCACTGGTTCGGGTGTCCGACGGTTCGCCCGGTTCGATTTTACGGGCGCTGGATGCCGGGGCACAGGGTGTGGTGGTGCCACATGTGCGGACAAAGGAGGAGGCGGAGGCAATTGTTTCCGCCAGCCGCTATTACCCGCAGGGAAACCGGAGCTTGAACGGAGGACGCCCGGCCGGCTTTGGCAAACTCGATCTTCAAACGTATATCCAAACAGCGAACGAAGAAATTATGGTGGTTGCAATGATTGAAAACCGGGAAGGTGTCGAACACATTGATGAAATCCTGTCGGTACCCGGCATTGATATGGTATTGGAAGGGGCTGCCGATCTTTCCCAGTCTTATGGGGTACCATGGCAAACCCGCGCCCCGGTAGTCAGGGAAGCATTGCAGCGGGTGCAGGAAACGGCCAGCCGGGCAGGGGTTCCTTACTGTGCGATTCCCCGTGCGGAGGAGGATTTTCCTGCGTGGCATAACAAAGGAGTACGGGTATTCGTGCTTGGTGATGAAAGAGGCACGGCGTTTCGGGCATTGGCCGCTCATCTGAAGAAATTTGAAAAATTGGTTGAGGAAAGGGATTGCAGATGAACCAGATTGTTGACTATATCCAGTCACGGAAAGAGAATAGTTCGGAGCCTTTTTGCGCTTTTCTTTATGACTTGGATCACTTGAGGGAGCATGTGCGGCGGCGGGTTGAAACCTTGCCCGCATCCTGCCGACTGTTTTATGCGATCAAGGCAAACTCGGATGAACCGATTCTTCGAACATTGGCCCCGATTGTGGATGGCTTTGAGGTTGCTTCGCTCGGGGAAGTGAAAAAGGTTCGGGCCGTTGCTCCGGATATCCCGATCCTCTTTGGAGGTCCCGGCAAAACAGATGAGGAAATTGAAGGGGCGATCGATCATCACGTTTCTCTTCTCCATGTCGAGAGTGTGCACGAACTGCAAAGAGTTGCAAATCTAGCCTCACAACGGGGAATTCAAGTGCCGATTTTGCTGCGGGTCAATTTGCGCGGGCCGTTGCCTGACGCTACTTTGGCGATGGCGGGACGGCCGACTCAATTCGGAATTGATGAAACGGAAATTGCGGAAGCAATCCGGCTGGCTCAAGGATTGGAATCTGTAAAATTGGAAGGATTTCACCTGCACTCTCTTTCCAACAATTTGAACCCCGAACAGCACGTGAGATTGGTAGAGTACTATTGCGAACGGGTTACCGGATGGATAAAGGAGTTTGCATTACAGATTACGTACCTGAATGCGGGGGGCGGGATTGGTGTCAACTATGCCGATTTGGAAGAACAATTTGACTGGGATTTGTTTGTTAAGCGTTTGGGGCCCATGTTGGAAGCGAAATGTCCGGCTGGTGTAACCCCCCTTTTCGAATGCGGCCGTTATCTTACTGCATCATGCGGGTATTACGCTGTAGAAGTATTGGACATCAAACGGAACCACGGCAAGAACTATGTGGTCATCCGGGGAGGGACCCATCATTTTCGGTTACCTGTCTCCTGGCAGCACAGTCACCCTTTTCAGGTGATACCTGTAGAGCGCTGGGACTATCCGTTTCTGCGGAAAGAACTCCATGACAATGAGATTACGGTGGTGGGGCAGCTCTGTACACCGAAAGATGTGCTGGCGAAAGACATTGTCGTGCCGCGGGTTCGCATTGGAGATGTGATTCTGTTTCAATATGCGGGAGCTTACGGATGGGCCATTTCTCATCACGATTTCCTGAGTCATCCGCATCCGGAGCATGTCTACCTGGAACAGAGCGATAGGACATTCGCTGTTGGAGGGAATAAGCATGGTCGACGTATCGTCTAAGTTACAACTGGTTGACATCGATCAAATTTGTTTACACGAGGCGCATGAGCCTTCCCGCCTGGTCGATACATGCGAAGCGATTGAAGAAGAAGGTGTTCTGCGTCATCCGCCGCTTGCCGTGCTGATGCGGGATGGAAGGTATCTGATTCTGGATGGAGCACACCGTACCTGTGCACTGCAAAATCTCGGCTGTCGAAGAATACCTGTGCAAGTGGTGGAACAGGATGAGTTTCTGCTGGAAGCTTGGGTACACCTGGTTCCAATAGGTCCCTGGTTGGGGCAGCTGCGGGATGATTCTTCATTGAATTGGGTGACTCATATTTCAAACGGTTGGCCAATCGCTCAACTGGTGGAACAGGATGGGCAAACCTATTTCCTTCATCCGAAAGGCAGTGAGGACGATGCTTTCGTGCGTCTGGATGCATGGCACCGGGTGGTTGAAGCCTACAGCAAGGAGTACCCGGTTCAACGAATGCCGGAAAGCAGCAATCCGCCGCCGGAAGCAGGGAAGGTGATCCTGCGCTATCCTGCCTGCAGTTTAAGCGAGCTGGAGGAACTGGTTATGGCAGGAAGAGTCCTGCCCGCTGGGGTTACCCGATTCGTCGTAAGCGGGCGGTTGTTGAACCTGCGTATTCCGCTGCATCTGTTAACGGACCCGTTGAGTCCGGGGGAATGGGAGAGGCTTTGCGCAAGATGGTCTGAATCCCTGCGGTTGTATTCCGAAGCGGTGTACTACTGTGAAGTGTAAAGCGAAACGGATCAGCAGGATCGGTTTGCCAGATATTTGTCCCGCATCTTGTGATGGAGGTAAAACGAAATGAACAAAAGCCAGTCACTGAGATACGAGCAACCAAGGCTCCACCATAACCCGTGCTTCATGTAACCGGTCTTTATGGCAACCCATTCCAGAGCGATGGAGTAAAGAGACCACAGAAAAATATGCCGGGTCATTGTCCACACGGTTTGCATCTTTGGGAGAGTTTGCAGGAACAAATAGATCGTGACAAAATACACCCCGAATTCATCCAGTGTTTCAATCAAAAACTCTTGCATGTCCGACCCGGCATCGTATTCCCATAGAGGATACGAGTCAGTCAGGATGTCCGTTAGAAAGCCAATGATCATGCCTAAATAACATGTCGGTGAAAAGTCCAGAAAATACTTCTTATTGGCAAGGAGCAGGAAACAGATCCAGGACACAGAGAATAAGACAGCGGAAAAGATCATCTAAAATTCCGTCCTTTTTGGTTTTACATATTATAACAGTACTGGTTATTATTTATAATCCCTAAAGTTAGCGGTTTCTAACCGGGACTCCAACCGTTTTTTTCCTGACCTGGTGGCGCATACTAGGAGGATGGAAGGAGGCGGTTTTTTTATGAGAAAAAATTTGCGTGAGCAGTTGACTCAAACCGCTAATGCAAACGGTATGAGTCGCGATCCACGCGACAGCCTAACCCGTGAATCACACATCGAGAACATCGAGCTGGCGGCTGAATTGGGAATGACTCACCAACAAGTTCAGGCGTTGAAAAGAAGACTCGAAAGAGGTTGACGGACAAGGCATCACAAGGGTAGACTCGTACTTGGCGAGAAGGGGGGCGGCGGAGAATGAGGATTTTTGTCAATCAGATTGGCTTTGATTTCCAACCTGAAGTGGAGCGGATGACCTATCTATTCTTCGAAGAGGATCTTGTTACATTCCAAGACATCGGAAATCCCGAAATGGAATTGCGCATTCGGTTTGCTGACCGGGATGGAGCTTTACATGCGGTTGCAGAACTGTACGAAAAAGGAGCCCTACAATCAATTGCCACCTACCGGCAACCGGCGCCGCTTGGAGAGAATCACGCGACACTTCGCAAAAAAAGCAAGCAAACCGTCCTTCACGCCGTGCATGATTGCTTGGCCGATTATACCGGGGCGGGACAACCTTGGGGGATATTGACTGGGGTTCGCCCGTTAAAGCTAGTCCACGGGATGTTGGAACAAGGTCTCAGCCGTGATTACATTCGCAGCAGTTTAGCCTCAACTTACCGAATCGCTCCCGACCGGATCGATCTTCTGCTTGATATTGCAGATGCCCAGTTGTGTACGGTACCCGATCTTTATGACATTTCAAATCAAGCAAGCATTTATATCGGAATTCCATTCTGTCCGACTCATTGCGCATATTGTACATTTCCGGCCTACTCTATGGAGGAGAAGTATACGTACGCGTTCGATTTCCTCAAAGGGCTGGAAAAGGAATTTGTGGCAGTCGGCCGATTTTTGCGTGATTATGGGATTCCGGTTACGAGTGTGTATTTGGGTGGAGGTACTCCCACGAGCTTGAATGCGCCTGAAATGGAGTTCTTAATGGAAGTGCTGTACCGGGAGATCCCTGGAGGCGATGCTTGGGCGCGACGGGCCAAGGAATCATCTGTTCAAGCGATTGCAGGGGAAGATGTCCGGAAAGGTTTCGCACAAGGCGGGAGTTGGCGGGAATTTACTGTGGAAGCAGGCCGCCCGGATACAATCACTTCCGAGCGCGTAAATGTGATGCGGCGCTATCATGTGAATCGGATTTCTGTCAATCCACAAACATTCAAAGCACAGACACTGAAGGCGATTGGAAGGGGCCATACCCCGGACATCGTGGACAGGCGTTTCCATATGGTAAAGGAAGCCGGGTTTGAGAATATCAACATGGATATGATCCTCGGATTGCCGGGAGAAGACCTTGACGACGTGCGGTATACGAGAGAAAGAATTGAAGCATTGAAGCCGGATTCGGTGACGGTGCATACGATGTCATTTAAACGAACCGCCGTGGTCAATAAAGAGAAAGAGCGGTTTGAGATTCCCCATTCGCAGCTCGTGCGAATGATGATGAAGGAAACGGATGAATGGGCCCGGAGTCTCGGTTATCATCCGTACTATGTATACCGGCAAAAAGACATTCTCGGAAACCTTGAGAACATCGGGTATGCAATGCCCGGCAAGGAAAGTGTCTATAATATCTGTATTATGGAAGAACGTCAATGCATTATCGGTCTTGGAGGCGGGGCCTCCACAAAATTGGTTGGACCAAACGGCAAAAGCTTCGGACGTCACGGGAACCCTCGCGAACCAAAGGCCTATGTGGAATCGATTGATGCTGTGACTGAAAAGAAAATGGATCTCTTGAAGCGGCTTTACGAGGCCATGCTTCAAGGTCAATCTTGACAAGGGGAGAGCCGGGCGGGCTGTCTCCATTTTTTATTTACACTCCACAGAATTTGTTGTTTTATGTCGAATAAGGACGGAAAATAAAACTATCCCGAATACTATCAAATCAATTACAATAAAATTATGAATATACTAACCGTTCAGTATGCGGAGAAGGGGGATTGGAATGAACACACGTCATTTTCAATTTTGGCCAAAACGAGTTCCCAAATCGCTGACCGTTCCAAAAACAACGATTTATCACAATTTGGAAGTATCGGCGAAAAGGTATCTCGATAAGACCGCAATTTACTACTACGGAACGGAAATCTCTTATCAACAATTCGTAGACGAAGTAAACAGAATGGCCGGATTCTTGGAAAATCGGCTTGGCGTATCAAAAGGGGAGCGTGTTCTGCTATTTATGCAAAACTCTCCGCAGTTCATGATTTCTTTCTATGCGATTCTACGGGCCAATGCTGTAGCAGTTCCAATTAATCCAATGAATATTACGGAGGAACTCCAATTTTACATACAGGATTGCGAGACAAAAGTTGCGATTGTCGGACAGGAACTTTATGACCGGATTGCTCCGTTAAAGCACACCACCCCTCTCAAAGATGTAATTGTCGCCGCTTATTCCGATTATGTAAGCGGAGACCCGGGATATGACCTGCCTGAGGAAGTGAAGATGCCCCGGCTTACATTTGACGATCCCTTTGTTACCCCATGGATGAATGCGCTTTCATGCAATCTGCTTCCGGGACCGCTTACGGCTCAGTCCGATGACATTGCGGTGCTGCCCTATACTTCGGGGACTACGGGCAAACCCAAGGGATGCATCCATACGCACGCGACTGTCCAGTCGAACATTGCCGGCGCATGCGTGTGGTCGGGAATTACCCCGAACGCAGTTGTACTGACTGTACTTCCGTTGTTCCATGTAACCGGTATGCAGCACAGTATGAATGCTCCGATTTTTGCCGGAAGCAGTATGCTGCTGCTGACCCGCTGGAACCGGGCAACGGCTGCTGAAGTGATTCAACGTCACGGGTGCACACATTGGACCAATATCAGCACCATGGTGGTCGATTTCCTGTCCAACCCGAATCTATCAAATTACAACCTGGAAACTTTATCCGTGGTTGGTGGAGGCGGTGCCCCTTTGCCGGAAGCGGTTGGAGAGAGATTGTTCCAATTGACGGGAATCCGTTACACGGAAGGATACGGATTAACCGAGACCATTTCGCAGACCCATTTTAACCCGGCCGATCGACCTAAGCTGCAGTGTCTGGGAATCCCCTCTTTTGATGTGGACAGCCGGATCATTGACCCTGAAACGCTCCGCGAATTGGGGCCGGGTGAAGAAGGGGAAGTGATTGTTCATGGACCGCAAGTTTTTAAAGGGTACTGGAACCGGCCGGAGGAAACGGCCAGAGCATTTCTCTCTCTGGATGGAAAGCGGTTTTTCCGCACAGGCGACATTGCCAAATACGATGAGGAAGGCTATTACTTTATGGTTGATCGCGTGAAGCGGATGATTAATGCTTCCGGATTCAAGGTGTGGCCGACAGAAGTCGAGTCCATTTTGTATAAACATCCGGCCATTCAACAAGCGTGTGTGATTGGTGTTCCTGATGAAAAAAGGGGGGAGACGGTCAAAGCTTTTGTTGTCCTGCATGAGAAAGACAGGGGAAAGGTGACGGAGCAGGAGATCATTGAGTGGTCGAAAAATCACATGGCCTCTTACAAGTATCCGCGGATTGTCCAATTTAAAGAGCGGCTTCCAGTGTCAGGAAGCGGCAAAATTCTCTGGCGGAAACTGCAGGAGGAAGAATTGGCAGGTTCAAAACAGGCCTAGATATCATCTATGGAACCTGGGAAATCATTTATGGAAAAGGGGAGAAAACATGAATTTCGAATATTCGGATAAGGTGAAGAAACTGCAGGAAAAACTGATTGCTTTCATGGAGGAAGTTGTTTATCCAAATGAAAAGGTCTACTATCAACAGGTAAATGAGGCGGAGAGCCGCTGGACCGTTCCTCCGGTCATGGAAGAAATGAAAGCCAGAGCCAAAGAGGCCGGGTTGTGGAACCTGTTTCTGCCTGAGAGTCAATTTGGGGCTGGTTTAACCAATTTGGAGTATGCACCGTTGTGTGAGATTATGGGCCGTTCTTCGATTGCACCAGAAGTTTTTAACTGCAGCGCTCCAGACACCGGGAATATGGAAGCGCTTGTCCGTTATGGAACGAAAGAGCAGCAGGAACAATGGCTGACCCCGCTTTTAAACGGAGAAATCCGATCCTGCTTTTCGATGACCGAACCTGACGTGGCATCTTCTGATGCGACCAATATTCAGGCAAGCATCGTCAGAGACGGTGATGAATATGTGATTAACGGCCGTAAATGGTGGTCTTCCGGTGCGGGGGATCCCAGATGCAAGATTGCAATTGTGATGGGCAAGACCGATCCGACGGCCCCGAAGCATGAACAGCAATCGATGATTTTGGTTCCATTGGATACACCCGGTGTGAAGATTGAACGAATGCTGCCTGTATTCGGATACGATCACGCACCGCATGGACACGCGGAAATTACTTATGACAATGTGCGTGTTCCGGCATCCAACATTTTGTGGGGAGAGGGGAAAGGGTTTGCCATTGCACAAGGTCGCCTTGGACCCGGGCGGATTCATCACTGTATGCGTTTGATTGGGGTTGCGGAAAGGGCGCTTCAACTGATGGCGGAGCGAGTCAAGAACCGTGTTGCTTTCGGCAAGCCGCTGGCTGATCAAGGTGTGGTTCAGGAGTGGATTGCCGACTCAAGGATTGAAATCGAACAGGCCCGTCTGTTGACGTTAAAGGCTGCCTATATGATGGATACAGTAGGAAACAAAACTGCTAAGAAAGAGATTTCCATGATTAAAGTGGTAGCTCCGAATGTGGCGCTAAAAGTTCTTGATCGGGCAATACAGGCCCATGGTGCCGCTGGCGTCAGCGGCGATTTCCCGTTAGCCGCCATGTGGGCAAACTCGAGAACATTGCGTCTTGCGGATGGTCCGGACGAAGTGCATCGCAGAGCGATCGCAAAGCTGGAGTTGCTGGGGGAGTAACGTATGCTGCAAAAAGCGGGCATTGCCGATGAGCTGCTCCACACAATATTGGTGGAGAACCCGAAAAGGGTATTTGGCGGAGATTCAGAAGTGCAAGAAAAAGCTTCGTAGTGCGTAACACCCTCGGTCCCCGGCAAAACGGGGCCGGGGGATTATTTTTTGCCAGGAAATGCACAAAATACCGTCAGTTGAAAAGAAAAGGAGAGAGCTGTATGTTTCGGAAAACGGCGGGAGAAGTGCTGATTGATTTGTTGATTGAGTGGGGAGTCGACCATATCTACGGAATGCCTGGAGATTCGATCAACTCGATTATTGAACCGTTACGAAAGGCCCGGGATAAAATCAAATTTATTCAAGTGCGGCATGAGGAAGCCGGTGCATTGGCGGCCGCCTCGTACGCGAAACTTACCGGAAAAATTGGAGTGTGCATGGCGATCGCCGGCCCCGGTGCCATCCATCTGCTCAATGGGTTGTATGATGCGAAACTGGATAAAGTTCCAGTACTGGCTATCACCGGTCAAGTGGAGTCTGACTTATTGGGGACCGATTTTTTTCAAGAGGTCAACTTGGAGCGAATGTTTGATGATGTTGCCGTGTACAATCAACGAGTCATGTCGGCTGAACAACTGCCTGCCGTTGTAAACCAAGCGATCCGGGAGGCTTATACCAAAAAAGGTGTATCCGTTTTGACGATTCCGGACGATATCCCGAAGTTTGAAGTAGAGTCGGAAGCACGAGTGACAAGTTCCTTTTTCGTAATGCCGGAAATATTCCCGCGTGAATTTGATCTGGAGAAGGCAAGGATCTTGCTAAACGAAGCGAAAAAACCGGTCATCCTTGCCGGAAAAGGCGCCCACGGAATCCGGGAATCCTTATTGTCTTTCGCGGATAAACTAGCGGCCCCGATCGTGTTAACACTGCCGGGGAAAGGTGTGATTCCCGATGAACACCCGCTTTGTTTGGGGGGATTAGGGTTGATCGGCACCAAGCCCTCGTACGAGGCAATGAAAGAAGCCGATACATTGATCATGATCGGCACTTCGTTTCCTTTTACCGGTTTTTTGCCCACCGGAGCGAAAACGGTTCATATCGATACCGATCCTTCCCAAATTGGCAAGCGTTATCCGGTTGATGTCGGCTTGGCGGGAGATGCCGGAAAAACGTTGGAATGGCTGACGAACCGGATTCACGCGCATGAGGATCGATCCTTTTTGGAGCATAATCAACACCGGATGCAGCAATGGTGGAGGAGATTGGAACAGCAGGAAGCGGAGGAAGCAACCCCGATCAAACCTCAGCAGCTGATTCGGGAGTTACAGAAGGTTGTGCATGATGATGCAGTTCTTTCTGTTGACGTAGGGAACGTGACGGTGTGGATGGCACGCCATTTTCGAATGACCAATCAACAATTTATCATTTCCAGCTGGTTAGCCACTCTGGGATGTGGGTTGCCCGGTGCAATCGCCGCAAAAATCGCGTATCCAAACAAGCAGGTACTTGCGGTATGTGGGGATGGCGGATTCGGCATGACCATGAATGATTTTGTTACTGCGGTAAAATACAACTTGCCCATCACAGTAATTGTTCTCAACAACCACAAGATCGCTATGATAAAATTTGAGCAGGAAGTCATGGGGAACGTAGAATTTGGTACCGATCTGGTCAATCCAAACTTTGCTCAATACGCGGAAGCGTGCGGAGGAATCGGGTATCGGGTGGAACACCCTGCTGAGCTTCTGCCAACACTTGAAAAAGCAGTGACCCGGAATAAACCATGCATCGTAGACGTTCTGGTTGATGCAAACGAGGCGCCCATGCCGGCGAAGATTACATTTGGACAGGCTGCGGGTTACGCCAGACATATGATCAAAGAGCTGTTTGAAGAAGGGAAAATCGATCTGCCCTTATAGAACTTGAGGTGGGCGTATTCATGATTATTTTGAAAACGAAAGACGAAATTGCCAAGATGCGAGAGGCGGGCAAAATCCTGGCGGCCTGCCATAGAGAAATCGCAGCAAAAATCCGGCCGGGAATCACCACGATGGAAATCGATCAATTCGTGGAAAAGTACTTGAAGTCGCACGGAGCCACGCCCGAACAAAAAGGATACCGGGGGTATCCCTATGCCACGTGTGCATCTGTGAATGATGTGATCTGTCACGGGTTCCCAAGCAAGGAGCCATTGAAAGAAGGGGACATCGTGACAATTGATATGGTTGTCAACTTAAACGGTTGGTTAGCGGATTCCGCCTGGTCTTACGCGGTCGGCAGGATCTCGGATCAGGCTCAACATTTGTTGAAAGTAACAAAGAAAGCGTTATATGCAGGGATTGAAAAAGCGGTCATCGGCAACCGGATCGGCGATATCTCCCATGCGATTCAGACACTGGCTGAATCGCATGGGTTATCGGTGGTTCGGCAGTTTATTGGGCACGGGATCGGTCAAAGCATGCACGAGGCACCGGAGGTTCCGCATTTCGGTCCTTCCGGCAGAGGTCTCAGGCTGAAAGAAGGCATGGTCATTACGATCGAACCGATGCTCAACCTCGGTTCTTACCATGCAAAGATCGACCCGGACGGCTGGACAGCCCGCACCGTGGACGGAAGTTTATCCGCCCAATATGAACATACGATTGCCATCACAAGTGAAGGACCGTTGATTTTGAGCGAACAGTAGGTGAGAAATTCCACAGAGTCAATGAAATTTACAATCCCTTTCTGAAAAGATCAGTAGCCCAAACGTGAGCTGCTGGTCTTTTTCTTTTACAGTGGTTTTAGAAGGTTGTGAGATGCAATTAAAAAATAAATTAAGTTAAATTTTCTTCAATTCTATATATTATTTCTATTAATTATATGTCGACAAATATATAGCATCATTTACAAGGAATTTCCAGTTTCCAGGTAGAAATTTTAATATACCCAAAAAGTAGGTTGTTGTTTGGGCACGATCCAATTAAGGAGAAGGGCTGTAGATATTATTCGATTATGTTTTTGATTTTCAATATGGATCAATCTGCCCAAAGAGGAGAGATGCTCACCGTTAGTTTTTGAAGTTTCAACATGAAATCGGAATGTGGATAACTCAAGCCTGTGGATAACCTGTCTGTGCCACGCAATTTCATTTTGA
>NZ_JBHSHC010000024.1:0-38499 GCF_042652925.1 Effusibacillus consociatus | reverse complement strand
TGGCTCGCGGCTTCTCCGCATCTCACCAAGCGGATCAAGCGCAAACTCAAAAAGCCCAGAAAGAAAGGCAGAAAAATGAGAAGCAAGAACCCAATCCCACTCAAGATTTTACTGCAACTTGTTTCAAGTTGGAAACATCTTTTTGTTTGGAAAGAGGAAGTTTCAGTTTCTTATTTATACCCCAAGTTTGGCGACAGTTTTTTCCAATCATTGATACAGCAAGACTTTTCGGATTTCAAGCATGAAAATGTAGTACCTAATTTTATTCTGATAAATTAGCTGTTTTTGTGGTAATTTATCGCTTATTTTGGTATAATTTTCGTAGTCCCGTAATAATCGGAAGGTGACTACGTTGTTTCTGAAAAAATCCAGCACAACTATTAACGGAAAAAGGTATCATCATTACAAAATTGTCGAGTCATACCGTGATGGAAACAAGGTGAAACACCGCATCTTATTTAACGTTGGAACACTCACAGATGAGCAGGCAGAACAATTGAGGTTGGCATTACAGGTTCAAAGCAACCCTTCCCTTGTGATAGCTAAGGAAAATGACATTGTAGTGACGAAAAGTCTATCCTACTTGAATGTCATGATACTGCATCAATTATGGCAGCAATGGAATTTAGAGCGGTTCTTTTCTGAGGATCGGTGGGTGGAAGCTCTGGTGATTAACCGCTGCATAGACCCTACCAGTAAGATTCGGTTACAGTCTTGGACTGCCAATACTATCCTGCCTGCAGTGATCCCTGCATTACGAACCTATGATGAGTATGATGTCTATCGGGAACTCGGTCGACTTGCCAAGCAAGAAGATGATTTACAAGTCTTCTTGTACGAACAATTAAAGAAACGTCAGCGTATCCATTCGGAGGCCTTCTTTTACGACATTACTTCTTCCTATTTCGAGGGAAGCCGATGTGTGATTGCCAAGTTAGGTTACTCCCGTGACCATCGCCCGGATCGGGAACAAATTGTGATTGCATTGATGATTACTCCCGAAGGTTATCCCTTTTATTGGCGTGTTTTGGAAGGCAACACCCAAGACATCACAACGATTGAAGCGTTGGTTCGAGATGTCAGACAACGATTGGGCATCGAACGTTGTACACTCGTGTTTGATCGAGGGATGGTTTCAGCAGACAATTTGAAAACAATTGAGCAACAGCAGTTGAAGTACGTATCTGCCATGGATAAAGATGAAATTCGCACCACTTTACTCGACAAAGTCATGCCAGATCCCGCAACGCCCGAGGACTGGGAACAAGTTGTTGCCATGAGGGAATTTCGCCCGTGGGACGAGAATGAGTTCCTGTTTTATCGCCCTATCGTACTAGGCGACAGCCGCTACATTGTAACTTTCGATGTACAACGTTTTCTGGATCAAACAAAGCATCGAAAACATCAGATGCAAAACGTTGAACAATCCATCAGCCAGATCAATGAAAGCCTGCGAAACGCTAAGAAATCACGCAAGTCTGAAGTGGTAGAGCGAGAAGTGAACCAACTCATAGCCCGTAAAGGGTTGAAAAAACAGGCGAAGGTTACCATTGAACCCCTTTCTCTAACTGTTGCAACACCCAAGGGGAATACTCGTTCAGTAAAAAGTTTCCAAATCAAATTGGAATGGCTGGAAGACCAAATCAAAAATGCTGCCCGACTGGATGGATTGACTTGCTTCATTACGAACCTGAGTATGGAGGAAGCAGATGACCGTGAAGTCATTGAATTCTACCGGCGAAAAAACAAAGTAGAAGAAACGTTTCATGAAATTAAATCACATCTGCAATTGCGCCCGATGCATGTCACACGTACGGAGCGGGTCAAGGCACATGTTACGGTCTGTATGCTGGCAAATTTCCTCATGAATGATATGGAAGTTCAGTTAAAAGCCGCTAATCACAACTGTTCTCTAATTGATGTTCTAGACGATTTGCAATCTTGCCAACTTCATCGACTTGAAATCACAACATCCGGGAGAAAAATGCTGAAAGTACAAGAGGTTTCAGATCAACAAAAACAATGGTTACAGGCATTACAATGTGGAGAAGTGGTGCAGGAGAAATTCAAAAAACAAGTATTGAAAAAAGCCGAAGGCTGGTTGTAGTACCTAAACGAGAAACCCAGGGTGCTACAACCCTTGCTACGACTGATATTGGAAAATTATGTCGCCAAACTTGGGATTAAAAAAAAATGCTCATTGATCCAACGGATACGTATGTCATTCAATATCCATATTTATCTAAATAATGAATTAATATCCATACTCAAAGAGAGTAGGTGACTACTCTCTGATACCGAGCAGACTGATCGTTTCACAAATACGGTAAAATATAACAAAATATTCCATTTCACCCAATCGTTCTAAGCACCTATGAATATTTCAGGTAACTGAATAAATCAACCCATTCAGCCCTTTTTTTGATTTTACTGTATCAATAAAAAAAGAAAGAAACAACGGATTGCTTCTCTCTTTTTGTTTTCCTTTTTTAGCCCGCACAACAAGATAACTTGGATACATCTTTATCAAATGTCAGAGCTGCCAATTTCAGCCCTTCTGCCATTGTTAAATATGGGGCAAGGCTTTCACGTAAATCTTCAATCGTAAGCCCAAATTTTACGGCTAATGTACCAGCGTATATCACATCGCCTGCGTTTTCAGCAACAATATGCACACCCAATATCTTTAAGGTTTTGGCATCAGCAACCAATTTGAATACACCTGTGGTTTCACGATTGACTAACGCTCTTGGAACTGCTTCTAACGGAAGAACTGATGATTTGACTTCATATCCTTGTTCTTTTGCTTTCTCTTCGGTAAGACCGACAGAAGCAACGGATGGGTTGGTAAAAGTGACCCCGGCTAGGGCTTCAAGGTTGGCTTTACGCTTAAGACCGCCAATTGCATTATCTGCAGCAATTCCTCCTTGATATGCAGCTACATACACGAATTGAGGACTCATAGTGACATCGCCAGCAGCATAAATTCGTGGGTTTGTCGTACGTAAATAATCATCAACAAGAACTTCTCCTCGTCTTCCAGTCTTAACGCCAGCTACTCCAAGATTTAATGCTTCTGTATTTGGTATGCGTCCAGTGGAAATAAGAAGTTGTTCCGCTTCAATCACTCTCTTTTCGCCATTTACAGTTATATGGACTTTCTTCAATCCGTCTTCTTGTTCAACACGTTCAAATGTTGCTCCCGTAATCAAATGAATACCTTGATCAGTCAACGCCTTGGTTATCGCTTCTGAAATCTCTGGGTCATAATCTTTGAAGACCCGTGGGCTACGTTGCATCAAGGTAACTTCGACACCTAAGTTATGGAACAGTTGCCCAAGCTCCATACCAATATATCCTGAACCAATCACTGCAAGTCGTTTTGGCAATTCTTTAAGCTCTAGTAATGTAGTGCTTGTTAAGTAAGCCACTTTTTCTAATCCAGGGATATTCGGAACAGACGGGGAAGCACCAGTAGCAATCAAAAACCTCTTGGTTGTTAGTTGCTTTCCATTCACCTCAACTGTGGTTTCATTAACAAATTTTGCTTCGCCTCGGATAAGTTCAAAGCCATATTCATCAATTAAATTTACATATTTTTCTTCACGAAGCTTGCTAACTAATTCATCCTTTTGTTCAACAAGCTGGCGAAGATCCACTTGACCAACTGATGTATGTAATCCGACAAAGGGATTACTTTTTGCCAAATGATTAATTTCTCCTGCTCTAAGCAATGTTTTGGAAGGAACACAACCGATATTTACGCAAGTTCCCCCAACTGTTCCACGTTCAATAATTGCAACCTTTGCACCATATTCCACCGCTTTAATGGCTGAGGAAAATGCTGCTCCACCGGAACCAATAATTAGAAAATCATAGTCACCCTCATCACCGAGAACAAGAGCATCATCAGATTCAATCAATACCGAATCTCCAGACTGGTATTTTGCCTCATTGATGGCTTTTTGAGCAGTTTCAATTCCAACATCATCTGGTAATTCAAACGTAGCTTCATAGCGATTAAAATTGGCATCTATATTAACAGCACCAATTTTTTTAAGTGCAGTTGCAACATGTTCTTCACAGCCGCTGCAAGTCATGCCATGAACATTGATCCGGTATTTTTTCATTTATTAACCTCCAATTATGCCAAAGCCATATTTTGTAATTGATGTTTTAATTTGCTTTACATCGGTTTTTTTATCATCAAAGGAAACAGTGACTTTCCCCGTGCTTCCCTTAGGTTCAACGTCTACCTTGATGACACCGGTGACCTCTGAAATTAAATCCTGAACCACAGAAGGCGGACAGCACTCAAGTCCAGTAACCGTGAACGTTGCCGTTTGGCTCGCAACAACTGTGCTTGTATTTGTAGTTTTTACAGTTGCCGCTGATTTTTCATTGTAAGCACATGCCGTACTCAATAATAAAACGGACGCTATCACCATAATTCCCATTGTTTTCATAGAAAACACCCACCTTTATATAAGTCCTCTTTCAACCAACTCTAAAAAAAGAAATGAACCTAAAACTAAAACGGTAGTCGTCCATAAAGTGATGACCGTACTTTTAGTTTTTCGTTTTCGTCCATAAACCAAATAAAACGAAACCCCAAGAAATAATAACGTCATGATCTTGAGAAACAGTTGGTACTTGATTGAAAAAATCGCTAACGTTCCTGCCAAACCAGACAAACCAAGAGGAATGAGAATTAAAGGTCCGAGACAGCAGCCGGACATAAGAAAAGCGGAAAATACAGCACCACAGCTTGTTAGTTTTTCTCTCAAATTCATTCACCTCGTTTTCTCCCTGGAACTGAGCAACAATCGTGTACTGTGTCTTTTTTTGCTTGTTTGTTTGATCGTTTGAACATCATCAAAATGGAAATCATAAATATAACTGCCAAAATAACACTGGCGGATGTTTGATGGTCGCTAAAAAACTGACCAAGCGTTGTGCCCACAAGTAGAGGAAGAATCAAAACGAGATGACAAGGACAGGAAAGCAAGGCTAAAAAGCCCCAACCCCATGTTTTTGCGTTTTCTTTCACTGGTGCCCCTCCTTTTCTTTATTGTCCATTAACGCTTCGATGATTGGGCATTCATGGATTGCCTTTTCATCCGGACATCGGTTTTTTAAGTCCGTTAGCATACATTCAATTCTCTGAAGATCTCTAATTTTTTTCCTAACATCATCAAGTTTATGAACAACAAAATCATACATATCCGCACATCTTACTTCGTCCTTGTCGACAACGCCTAGTAATTTATGAATTTCTGTTAAAGTAAAACCCAGATCTTGAATTCGCTTAATAAACAAAATCCGATTAACCGTTTCATCGGAATACAATCGATAACCCGAATCAGTCCTTGTAGGCTCAGAAATCAAACCCATTCGTTCGTAATACCTAATTGTTTCTTTATTGACATTGCATGTCTTCGCAATTTCACCGATACGGTACTCCACTAAGATCACCTCCAAAGTAATTATATTATAAACCCTGTACTAAAGTACAGGGTCAAGGAGTGTATTCATTATTTCATTATTTTTCTCGAACCAATATTTCTATAGACACATGTGTAACATTGTGCTAGTAAAAAATTGTAGTATTCCTTATAACCACATTATTTTATGCTTCAACATCGCAGTATTCTATTCGATTACCACTTAGCCTACTTAAGTAGTAAGTATCCAGAACGATTTCCTGTTTAATCCTGTTTACCATCACTTGTGATACGGTTCACCCCGCTGGATGCGAAATGCCCGATAAATCTGCTCAAGCAAAATGACCCGCATCATTTGATGGGGGAACGTGAACTTTGAAAAGGACAGTTTCAGATTGGCGCGGTCCAGTACCGATTTGTGCAGCCCCAGCGATCCTCCGATGACAAACACGAAGGAACTGTACCCCTGCCCGACAATTCGATCCAAATACTCCGCCCAGGCTTCTGACGTGAACGCCTGCCCCTCAATCGCCAGGGCGACCACGTAGTCCCGTTCTTTTATTTGAGCCAGAATTCGCGAGGCTTCCTTCGCTTTAATCGCCTCTTCCTGCGCTTCCGAAGCATTGTCCGGGGTCGGTTCATCGGGCACTTCCACACTCTTCACTTTCGCATAGACACCAAGCCTTTTTTCATATTCGGACGCGGCTTGCACCCAGTATTTCTCCTTCATTTTGCCAACCGTAACAACCGTTATGTTCATTGCTCGTCCCTTGTCACAAGATATTTGGCTGGCTCTCCACAAAACTGGCATTTCGAACTCGGCTCGTCAAATAAGGTCGTTTCTTCAATCAATCGCAGCTCAGGCGGTTGTTCATATGTATTTACGAACTCATCCAATGCCATTTCAATATGTTCTTCACACGCTGTAATCATGCCGCACACCTCCACGTTCGTTGTATTATATCATGTTTCAAATTCGTTTTTCCAAAAACAAAGGATTGCCGCAAATTCGAACGGCAATCCTTTGTTCTATCTACCCTTATTTCAACTTATTTCAACTCTGTAAGTGTAACGGTTGCAGTCTGCTCTTTGTTCTGCCTGTAAAAAATGACCTGTACCGAATCACCCGGCTTCTTGCTGAACAGATGTTTGCGCATATCCAGGAACGTCTTGATTTCGACATTGTCGATTTTCGCGATGATGTCCCCTTTTTGAATTCCAGCCTTGTCAGCCGGTCCTCCCGGTACCACCTGGCCTACCACCACACCGTGGTTAATTGGAAGACCCTCCCGTAAGCTTTCCGGGACGTCTTTTACATCCCCGCTGATTGCCAAACCAAGCGCGGGACGCACGACTTTTCCTTTTGTCATTAACTGTTCGATGATCGGCTTCGCTTCATCAATCGGAATTGCGAATCCAAGTCCTTCGATTCCCGAAGAAGCAATTTTCGCCGAGTTGATCCCGATCAGCTGCCCTTTGATGTTTACCAGTGCACCGCCGGAGTTACCGGGGTTAATCGCTGCATCCGTTTGCAGAACCGCCTGTTCATAAATGACCTGACCCCGCTGATTCTGCATCGGAATCTTCCGGTTCTTCGCGGAAATGACTCCTACGGTAACAGTTTGTTCAAACTCGCCCAACGGGTTGCCGATTGCAATAGCCGGTTCTCCCGTATGCAGCGCTTCCGAACTGCCAAATTCCACCGGTTCAATGTCCCTGACCTTGTCTGCCGGAACCTGCAATACAGCCAAATCGGTATATTCGTCCGTTCCCAGAACTTTGGCTTTAATCGGTTCCTCGTTCACTCGAATCTCTACTTCAGAAGCCCCTTCCACCACATGGTTATTGGTGACAACATGCCCCTGTTTGTCAATCAGCACGCCCGAGCCTTTCCCTGCCTCTTCTGTACCGTGGGAGAAAAAACCTGCCGCTTTCTGCAAATTCACAACCGTTACCACAGCGGGTTTCACGCGATTCACAGCGCTCACAACATCGGAGTTGACCACCGTAACGCTTTGAGCAGGAAGCTTGCCATTTGAAGACACTGTTTGAGTCGCTTCCGGCATCTTGATAATATTCGCTTTAAGCATCGCAGGAACCATGAGCAGCGTGGTGCCGGACCCAACCAAAGCGGCAATTATAACAGATGCTACCCAGGACCCGGAAGATCTCCGCTTGGGTTTTACATCGAAATCATCGTAGAATCCCATGAAAGTGCTCCCCTCCTGAAGGAATCTAATGCCGTAGTATGGACCACGGCATAATTACATTATACAAATGTACCGCTTTTTTTCACAATATTTCTGACTGATTTCCCATTAAATGTTCACAGACTAGGTAATACTTAGTAATAACCAATTTAGAGAGGAGTGAAACCCATGAAAAAAAGCCGTCTCTTCGCTGAGGTCGACTTGATTTCGCAGATTGCGGACCTGAAACAGATTGATTACAAAAACACATTAATTTTAACCGCTTTAATTGAACTGCTTGTGGAAAAAGGGCTAATCAGCCGTACGGACGTCCTGCATAAAGCGGAAGTGCTCGATCATGAGCTGGAACATCAGATTGAACAACAGCTTACATCCTCCGGCCATTAAAATGCGGCCGGCTATTCCCGGGGTTTGATCTCTAAAAGCGGCGTCGGCTTGTCGGGATATGTGCGGTGCAGCCGAACCTTCTTTGAAGCTGCCTCCAGAATCCCCTGCACCGTGATTTCCGCCAAATCAGGGTAATTATTCTCTTGTGAAAGGTGCGCCAGCAGGACGTCTTGCGTCCGTTCCGACATAATGTCGATCAAAGCCTCACCGGCCGCCTCGTTCGACAAGTGCCCTTTGTCGCTTAGGATTCTCTTTTTTAGATACCAAGGGTAAGGGCCCACCCGAAGCATGTTCACATCATGATTGCTCTCCAGGATATAAGCATCGGAATCGGCAACCGTTTCTTTCACGCGGGAGCTCATATACCCAAGGTCGGTCGCCAACGTCAATTTGTTCGACCCATGATAGAATATGTAACCGACCGGCTCCCTTGCATCGTGAGACAAGGGAAACGGTTCAATCAGCAAATCTTCAAATTCCAGCTGGTCCCCTACCGCAATCACTTTTCGAGAGGCTTCACAATAATCTTTCATCAATCCGTGCAAATCGTGCCACGAGCCTTCTGTCGCATAGATTGGCACCTCAAGCCGGTCGTATTCTTTTTTCCGGCGTTCGCTGATTACCTTACGGGCCACAACACCGATTCCTTTAATATGATCGGAATGTTCATGTGTCACCAGAATCGCATCCAAGTCTTCCAAGGATACTGAAATCTCCGCCATCGCCGCTTCGATATGCTTGCACGCAACTCCCGCATCAATCAAGATTCGGGTTTTGTCCGTCTCCACATAGACCGCATTCCCCGAACTTCCACTCGCAAGCACACTAAACCGCAGCATTTCCTGATCCTCCTGTTTCTCCCATCATCGTGCCATTTCCACTTCGCCGGTTAATGCATTTACGTAGTAGACTTCCTTGTCGGTCAGAATCCTCCACATCGGGATCAAATACCACTCGTCTGCATTAAACGGTTTGCTGTTATAGCCGATCCGAATCTCTTGTATCACCCTATTATCGGTTCTCTTTTCCGATTTGTCCATCGACTCGAATAAGGACCGCAGCGCGTGTAAAGCAGATATCACCTGTTTTTTTGCCTCGCCTTCGCCTACCACTTCTAAAGCGGTTTGGTGATAGCGGGTAACTTTTTCGGATTGGACCTCGACTTCCAGCGATGCGGAAAAAATCGGATAGTTCTTATAAACCTGCAGGTACTGAATGACGCCGGAACCTTTATTCTCTTTCCGAATACGGTCAAACTGGTAGATCTCGCGCGGCCAGATGTGGAAAGCCAATTGGGTCATCACCTTCTCACCCGGCTTGTCCTCATCCGGACTGGCGGACAAGTTCTTCTCTGCGAGTTCGACAGATACTTGCCCGGGTCCTGCATAGTAAAGCTTAGGAACGCTAATTCGTCTGCTCCAATCTTCTTTTGGTAAAGAAAGATAACGAACCTTCAGAAACCCCAACTCTGGTGTTGCTTTGGGCACCTCTGTCCGCAGCTCCCATTTTTGAGAGGCCAGCAGCTCGCGAACCTCAGTTAGCTGCTCGGTAAAAGATTGCACGTAGCTCGCCTGTTCCGTGCGAACCTTCCAATACTGAAACCCAAGTACAAGGTCCAACAAGAAAAACGTTACAATCAGATAGGTTTTCGCCCGACTCCAGTCCACGTGCTCACTCCCCCGAATTCTGCCATTTCTCTCCCGTTTGTGCGTCGAACATCATCGTGGATGTCCGTTCAGATTCCACCACCCACACCGGAAATAAGCGAATTCGTCCATCCGCTTCTTTGGGTGCATAGGCCAAATACAATTCCCCGGCTTGTGACACAATGGAGGCATGGGGAGGTTGAATCTCCACCAATTCTTCTTTCACTCTTGCTCCCAAATACAGCAGGTTCCGTGACATCTCCACTACTTCATTTCCGTTGAGAATGACCCGTATCCCCGTAAATTGCGGCAAAACCGGGAGCCCCGCTTCATATTCGGTAAAAAGATACTCCCTGCTGGAACCGGCCCAGACAGTTTGCAAACTTCCGATATAGGAACCCTGCATGCCCCCGTGTTCATTGACAAAAGCAACTGCCCTTTGAAAGGAGTTGTCTTTCGGGATTGTTTGCTGAGGTTTGTCATAGGGCAGTGAACTTGAATATCGAATCTGCTTCCCCTTCGAAGAGATCTGTACCGTGCGGTTTCCATCGGTTACAATTAAAGAGCCGTCCCGTTCCTGAATTCTTCGGGTTAATGTGGGATCGACAAAAAACGTTCTCGCCAAGGCATCGGTTGGAAGCATCGCTTTCTCATAGGTGAGTACGGGTACCGTCATCTTTTCATGGGGAATCCAAAACGACCTTTTCCCGTCATTGTGTTCGACGGATTTCGGAAGTGTGATCCATTCGGGTACATATTCGAACAAGCGAGAGGGTGCAGCGACCCTCCCCCGGTACATCGGTTGATCACCTTCCGACAGCACAAGATGGCTTGTCCCGGCAGAATCCCGAAAGACGGTAATCGAGGATACCTTCATATGAAAAGAATTTGGTTCGACCATCTTCAGGACCTGTGCAATTTGTTCCTCGTTCATTCCAACCCGAAAGCGAAATTCAATATGGGGGCCGGAACGAATCAGCTGTTTGATTGACTCGGGATTATCGACGGGTACAAGTTCCCTTAAGGCGAGCTTTTTTAACTCCTCCCATGCTTGTTCGTACGGTTTCGTAAAAGGATGAAGAACCGTTCCGCTTTTATCTTCGAAACGAACTTGGATTCGAACGGGCAGCAGCACTTGCTCAACCGTTTTGCCCACCCCGAAAACCGGATTTGCAATATAACCGCCTTGGTCCACCGGTTCAAACACAGGTGTGTTATTCCATAATCCGATCGATAATCCGATCGATAAAGCCACCAATAGGAGCAAAAGCCCACTCTTGATCGTTTCAAATCGTTCACTCGTCACGCGATCCCCTCCTTTGCCAGAGGAAGCGTGAAGATAACTGTTGTCCCTTGGTCAACAACACTCTCAATCCGAATGGTTCCGCCATGAGCTTCGATGATTTGTTTGGCTATTGACAATCCCAGCCCGGTACCGCCAAGTTTTCTTGAGCGGGCTTTATCCACCCGGTAGAAACGCTCAAATATTCGGGGAAGATCTTGCGGCGGAATTCCCATCCCGGAATCCACTACCTTTACTTGCATAACATCCTGTGCGGAAGCTGCCTCTAATCGGATCATGCCTTTTGGAGGAGTGTGTTTGATTGCATTTGACACCAGATTGTCCAGAACCTGATCCAGCTTGTCAGGGTCCGCACATACATTGGGCAGGGAGGATGTGGTATCAACAAAAAGCGAGATCTCCTGCTGTCGGCATTGGAACGCAAAACGGTCAGCCACATCATCAAGAATTTGCACCAAGTTAACCGGTGTAAAAGACCATTGCATCTTCCCCGCATCCAACTTTGACAAATGAAGCAATTCGCCGACCATACGGACCATTCGATCCGTCTCATTATGAATAACCTGCAGAAATCTTGTTCGCAGCACAGAATCTTCTACAGCTCCGTCTTCCAATGCTTCCAGATAACTTTTAATCGTAGTGAGAGGTGTCCGAATCTCGTGCGAAACATTCGCTACAAAGTCCCGACGTGCCTGTTCCTCCCGTTCCTCTTCCGTTTTGTCCCGGATGACGATGACGAGACCCGTGTTTCCTTGTTCGCCCCGAATCGGGGATGCATATGCTTGAAGGATCCGTCCTTTCGGACCTTTAAATTGCATTTCCCTCCCTGCCAGAAGAGAACCTGATGAATCCGATTCTTCGTCGATGATGAGAAGTTGGCTGATCGGTTGGCCAACCGGGTCTTCTTGACAGTCGAGCAGCAGCTTTGCAGCCGGGTTGATCAGCAGGATTTGATTGGAAGAGTCGACCGCAATAACTCCGTCACTAAGATGAGTCAAAATGGCCTCCAGCTTTTCTCTTTCCTGCTCATTCTCCGAAAGTGCTCCTTTTAACCGTTGAATCAAAAAATTGAACGTTTCTCCCAACTGCCCGATCTCATCATCGCTGCGCACATGCACCACTTGGTTAAAATCTCCCCGTGCCATGGCCTTTGCTTTCTTTGTAATCTCCACAATCGGGTTTGTTATAGTTCGGGCGAGTGCCACACCCAGGATCGCAGTCATCGCCAAAGCAATTAACAAACCGGTGTAGAACATCATATTGATCTCTTTGATAGTCTTATAAATCTTGGTCATCGGAGCGATCATATAGACCGCTCCAACCACTTCCGATCCGTTTTTAACCGGGACGGCCAGGAAAGTATATCGCTGACCGGTCTGAGCGTCCTCCCGGATCACTTCATCTTTTGTTCCCAGTAATGCACGGGTGACTTCTGTTCGCAGCCGTTTTTGCCCGACATAGGACCGGTCAACCGATGTGGAAAGTATGGTTCCGGTTTTATTGAGTACATAAATTTCAGATTCCGCGGAAGCAAAAGATGCGATCAAATTGTCGATATCTTTGACCGTATCAGGAGTGATCTCCTTTTCCATATACCGTTCCATCTGTCCGGAAATAAACCGTGCCTGCGTGTTGACGGTTGTCGAAAAATTTCCCAAGAAATAAGAATTCACCGAGCGGATGAAATAAACTCCGATCAATTGCATGGCAAATAAGATGAGCAGCAGGTAGATCAGCACCAATTTCCCCCGGATGCTTCGAAACACTTGCCTACCTCCTCATGGAATATCCAACCCCCCGACGGGTCAGAATATATTCCGGATCACTGGGATCTGTTTCAATTTTTTCCCGCAGCCGGCGAACCGTAACATCGACTGTACGAATATCTCCGAGGTAGTCAAACCCCCACACTTCATGCAGAAGATGTTCGCGAGTGAGCACTTTTCCCCGGTGTCTGGTCAGATACACCAACAGCTCAAACTCTCGGTGTGTGAGATCGAGAACCTCGTTATTCTTTGTTACTTGATAAGTCGATGTATCGATCACCAACTCTCCAATTACGTATCGCGGTTTGGTATTGGAGAACATCTCGCTGTTCTGGCGGCGGAGATTCGCCTTAACCCGGGCCACCAGTTCCCGGGACGAAAATGGCTTTGTTACATAATCGTCGGCCCCCAGTTCGAGTCCGAGAACTTTGTCAATCTCCGAATCGCGTGCCGTTAACATGATAATCGGAACCGCAAGAAAGGAACGAATTTCTTGACAGACCTGAAACCCATCCTTTTTTGGAAGCATAACATCAAGCAAAATGAGGTCGGGGTGTTCGGTGTTCGCCAATTCGACCGCTGTTTCTCCATCATTCGCGACTACTACCTCATATCCGTCTTTTTCGAGAGTGAATTTTAATATATCCGCAATCGGAAGTTCATCTTCCACGATCATAATTTTTTGATTCATGTTGTCCACCCTTTCTCTTTAACCTGCCTACCCAATTATTTACTTCAATTGTTGCATCAAAATTCCTTCAGGGCAATTGTTCCAAGCATGGAAAAGCCTTTCTTGGCCACACTAAGAATACTCAAGGACGGGCAGGAGCCTAGTCTTGCACATTCGATCAAAAGCACTAGCCAGGAAAGGAATAGATGCACATGGAGAACACTAACCGGAAGAATCAATACCAAAAAAATCAGACCCAACCTTTGAAGATGCAAAGCACCGAAACGCAAGCCCATCAAATGTCCGCCCGTCAAGTTGGGAAAACGATGACACAATCTTTGCAAACTCGAACCGATGAGTTTGATCCAAATAAGGAGCAGGCGGTTCTCGCTTCGTTCAAAGACCCCGATGTAGCACAAAAAGCTTCCAATGAACTTCAGAAAATGGGTATTGAAACGGTACAGATTGACCGGGTATCACCTTACCCAGGGCAGCCCACCCAAGAATTGCGAAATCCGATCACCGGAAAGATCCCGGGCCTTGGAGAACTTACTTTGGGAATGGAACCGATATCCAGCCAGAATGCAGGCGTGCTGATGGCAGCCGATCCTTCCGCCAGCGGCTTGTCGGGGCCGCATGTGTCCGGCGAGGACATTTTGATGACCGTAGTGTGCCCGAAAGATCAAGTAGAGCAGGTCGTTCAGGTGATTCAATCACATGGTGGAAACACGTAAAAAGCGGGTCAATTGACCCGCTTTCTGGATAAAACAACAAGCAGGTCAACGACCTGCTTGTTCAAGTGGTGGCTCGGGACGGAATCGAACCGCCGACACGAGGATTTTCAGTCCTCTGCTCTACCGACTGAGCTACCGAGCCACTAACAACTTTTTATATAGTACTGGACTCCCCTCAAGAAGTCAACCATTTTAAAATCCCAACACTGATCCCGCTACAACGACGACCAAGTAAACGGACACTATTCCTGCCATCGCAAGCAGCCATACGTCTTTATCCTTTTGTTTAAATCCTGCCAACACGTACATGATTCCACATCCTATGATGCCAATCACTATTAGAGTTAATAATGCACTGTAAAACACGTGATGTCCTCCCATAATTCCAGCTGTGTCTGAAGGAGAAATGAGGAAGCAGGCAGACTTGATCAGACATCTGCCTCTTCCTCCTCGTATTTATTTAAGGCAGCAGACTCAGCATCGCAAATTTCTTGTTTAATACAGTTAATTCCTTAATCGACTGATCGGTTAAAGAACTTAAATTTTGCATGAGGCCAAGTTCTTTCCCAGCACTGTCATTTGCCTGTCCGATCAATCCCAGTACCTTACGATTTGCATCAGCGACTTTACCAATTTCACCAACTGTATTGGTAGTAACAGAATTCAAGCTGCCTAGGGCAGCAATGATTGCTGATTCTGTCTCTGTAATCGAATTCAAACTGTTATTTGCATCCGTTAAATTTGGAATAACACCGGTACTCAGTTTATTGTTCATTGTTTCGACACCCTGTACAATGTCTGAAATTGGGCTTACAACATTTAATGTCTCGGAAGTCAAGTTGCTCGCATGTTGTACCTGCCCCAAAATATTCCCAAAGGTTGAATTCATGGTTTGCTGGTTTACTATTTGATGATACGTCCCCCATAAGAAAACTCCGCTGGCAACGACAGAGACCAAAGTCGAAATGATTTTTATCATATAGTACCTCCTATGGCAGTCCCGGCAATCCCGGTAATCCGGGTAGTCCCGATGATCCAGATCCTGAGCCCGGCAGTCCTCCCGGAACTGGCAATCCTCCTCCGGAACCTCCGGGGTTTAAAGCTTTATTTATAGATCCCACATGTTTAAAGTTTTTCACTCCTTGCCGTAACTGGACAATCAGCGCATCCAGCTGATTGTTCAACTGTTGAGAAACATTCTGGGCTCCGACAACGTTCCCGTACAACGAATTGAGTTTGGCGCCGCTTGCAATCACATCCTGTGTGGTATTCGATCCAATCGTATTCAGGCTGTAAGTCAATTCAACCGTCTTTTTCTGTAGAGACAGCAACGTCACCATCAGATCTCGCGCCTTTTCGTTGTATACAAGTTGTTGATCCAATTGAGCCTGTACCTGGTTATTTAATTCAATCTGCTGACCAAGTACTTCATTTTGTTTCTTCGCAAGGGCCATTTTTTCTTCTAATTGGGCAACCTTATCCTTTAACTGCGCACTCTCATCAGCAATTTGGTTCACCGTTTTTGAAAGTTCTGTCGTCAAACCAAATATGTCATATTTTGCTAGATTCTGCAATCCATCTCCTGCCTTAGCTAAAAGTGGAAAAGATAGAGCAAGAACGGCAAGTGCACCTATTGTGATATTTTGACTTCTGGATAATTGCATGTCGTTCCCCCCTAATGAGGTAAGAAATTTGTCTTCTGATTCATTTGTTTCAAGTTGTTTGTGGCCGCTGTTTGTAACTGTATCATGGTCTGCAAATTATTGATTACGTCGTTATTAATTCCTACTGTTTGACTCAGGCTGAGATTCAACTGTGCAATCAGTTGATTGATCTGGGCTAATTGATCTCCGGCAAAATTGGTGTTCGTACTGTTATCATTTACCGCTTTCAAAGTTCCACCGATGATTGTATGAAGATTACTCAGTCGATCTGCCGTTGAACGACTTCCCGATTGTAATTGATCCATTTTTACGTCTAGCTCACCACTCACCTTTTTGATCTCACTTAAGACTAGCAACTGGTCGTTCGTCTGCGCAGTGACATTCCCGGTTTGAGCAAGAATCTGATCAAGTTCCTCGCTTTTACTAGCCAGTCCTTTGCCTAACCACAGTTGTGTTAAGGTATTAAAAGCGATCACCACTAAACATATATTGATTGCGTATGGTTTTAATTTAGAGATAAGGGGAGTTAATTTAGATAATTTAGACATATAACCCTCCTGATTTAAGGCATTTTTCGATTTAAATTATCTGAGGATTTTTTGATTTCTCCCAGCCAATACACATCCGAGTCAGTGGTTTGTTTGAGCTGAGACAGATAATTTTTCAAGGTATTATTCGATTCCAGCAGTTGTGTTAAAGTTTGTTTGATTTTTGTCAACTGCTGCCCGGATGCTCCTGTCAACCCGACATTCTGTTGATTCAGCTGCATAATTTGGGAGTTCGCGGCTACAACTTGTGCAACCAAGGAATCTATCTGCTGAGCTTTTGCGACAGATTCTCCAAATTTGTCATTTAACGCTTTAGTGGTTTGTAAACTCTGATTCAAAACATTGTTTTTTTCTTGTATTTCTTGTTGAACTGAGAGAAGTTGTTTGGTTGACTTAAGGTTTTCATTCATCCCTGTATCCAACTTCTTCATAGTGGATGTCATAACAATGGATTGAATCATCAAACCTGCGACAACTACAGTACCTATGGTCGATAAAACGGACTTAAGCTCCATTGTCATCCTCCTTATTTCAACGATGGCATTGACCTGTCTACCTCTTGAGTAAGCAATGCAGCGTCTTTTAATTTACTGTTTGCGTCCTGGTTAAGCTTATATACCGTTCCAAAGGTTTGCGCCAACTTTTGAGTTTGTGTAGTAAGGGAACTCATCTTTTGATACTGGACTCCAGTAGTGGAGTCTATCGAAGTAAGCGTTTTCACCAACTGCCTGGATAAGTCCCTTAATTGGTTTCCCAATTGAACTTGCTGATCAGTTACCTTTCTCAGATCCTCCAATCGGTTTACCGATTTTTCCAAAGAGCCCTGCAAAGTCGTTAGCTTCTCATTTGCTTGTTCCGTATAAATTGTGGCTGAATTTACATTATCCAAAGAGCCTAATATTCCCCCATTGATGTGGCCTATTCTATCGTTTGAGGAAGCGATTTTGTTTAAGGTACCGATCAGATCAAACTTATGAATATCTACATGAACGGGTGGAACGAAAGCGATCCCTCCTGCAATGACTGCCGAAGTAATCGCACCTACTACGGGGCTAACAGTACGTGCCGCCATTTGATCAACTCCTCCTGACCGGTTAGTTAAACCAAAATTCTGATAATTATGCCGAATATAATTCCGGCAGCTGCATACAACCAGATCGGTCGCTGCTTGCTTTTAATTTCCTTGCCTTCTGTTGTGCTCGCAGTTGTTTCAGTCCCAATATGCAGACTACTCTCTTTATCCATTTGTTCATAAATCGGGAGGTATCCGGAACCGTTATACATGGCTTCGATGCGGTCACCGTAATTTTGTAATACGGTCTTTTTTCGAACACTTAGTTTTGGGGTTAATTCTCCCGCTTCTATTGACAGTTCATTCGTAAGAATAACAGCTCGCTTAGGCCGTTCAAATCCTGCAAACTCAGCCGTAGCTCGAATTACTTCCTCTCGAATGAGCGCACGGATTTCGGGGTGCTGGACCCACGCGCTTCGATCTTCCCCCAATTGTTTTTCATTGGCTATGGGGCGAAGCGCTTCAAAATCGGGAATCAGCAGACAAGTTACATAAGTTCTGTTATCACCGATTAAGATCGCCTGGGCTAGATAAGGACTTAGCGAAATTTTGCTTTCAATTGGCCCGGGAGCCACGTTTTTACCTGTGGCTAACACCAGTATTTCTTTCTTGCGATCCACGATTTTGACATACCCGTCTTCGATCTCTACGACATCACCCGTATGCAGCCAACCGTCCTCTGTAATTGTCTTCGCCGTTTCCTCAGGTTGTTTGTAGTACCCCATCATGACGTTGGGGCCTTTTACAAGTAATTCCCCATCTTCCGCCACGCGTATCTTTACACCCGGAATCGGTCGACCCACTGTTCCCGGTCTGGACTTCCCAAATGGGTTCGCGCAAATCACGGGAGCGGATTCCGTCATCCCATAACCTTCATAAACCGGGATGCCCGCTGCGTCAAAGAACTTCGCGATATCTGCCGCTAATGCGGCCCCTCCGGATACGATCAATCTGAGTCTTCCGCCAAAACCTTTACGCAATTTTTTATAGATGAGCCGGTCGACCGGTAGGATGGTTCGAACGAAACCAGGAATTTTATCCATTTTTTGCTGGATTTTCGAATACACTTTTTCCAGAAGTCTTGGAACCGTAGCGAAAATCGTTGGTTTGACTTCCTGAAGATTATCCAAAATCTTTTCGATGCCTTCTGAGTATGCGATGGTGGCCCCACTCGACAGCAAGGCAAATTGTCCCACGGTTCGTTCAAAAATGTGCGACAAAGGGAGGAAAGACAAAGCTATGTCCGTTTCTTTGACTGGATTGTAAGCAAGAGCGGCTTGAACATTTGAAACAATATTTTTGTGTGACAACATGACACCCTTAGGTACTCCCGACGTTCCCGATGTGTGTACAATTGTGGCTAATTGCTCTTCGGAGATGGAGTGGATGTCCGGTTTGCTTATGCTGCCGGCGTGCTGCTTGCCAATTGCACACAGATCGGCAAATGACAGGACTTTTTGGTTGTGTGCGTTAATTTCGCCGGTGAACTGGACTACAAATTGGAGCTGTTGGGGCCAGTTCCGACTGACTTTCTGGAGCTGCTCAGCATCTTGTACAAATAAACAGCTGACATCCCCATTATTTAAAATAAACTCCACTTGTGAGGCTGGTAAGGTTGGATAAATTGGCACCACAACAGCCCCAACCGACATGATTGCATAATCGCTGATCGTCCACTGGGGACAGTTGGTTGATAAAATTCCCACTTTGTCCCCTTCTTTGACACCCGAGGCCTTTAACCCAATGGCCACTTCATTGATGGTGTCCCAAAATTCCTTGTACGTAATGCTGTGATACTGATCCCCCTTTTTGTAACGAAGACACTCCTTGTCAGGATAAGCCATGACAGATTCGAGCAAAAGTTCAAGAAGATTCATCCCCCACATCTCCCCCTGTAGAAGATATTATAGGTCTACAATAAAGGCATACGTTTGAAGTCTGACTTTTTTGACTGTTGAGTTTAAACTGGTAAGTATAATTTTTGCTAATAATATTTTTTTCGTCAACTAAAATTTTCAAGAAAGGATTGAACATCGATGTGAAGCTCCAACGAACACGGGTGACTTTCAAGGATGTTTCCTCATGCCGGACTTCACCCAGTCAAAGTTCCGCCAAATTTTAAAAGAGTTGCCCAAAATTAGGCAACTCTTTTAATGGCGGAGCTGACGGGATTCGAACCCGCGGTCTCCCGCGTGACAGGCGGGCATGTTAGGCCACTACACCACAGCTCCAATAATGTTTTGTTAGTGGTGAGCCATGATGGACTCGAACCATCGACACCCTGATTAAAAGTCAGGTGCTCTACCGACTGAGCTAATGGCTCACAAATCAATGTCACCACTCTGTCACTGTTCCATAGCGGTCATCGCGGCGACAAGTAGTATCTTAACACGAAGCAACTTTTAAAAGCAACCCTTTTTCAATCATTTTTTGATAGGAATTCCTGGTTCCATTGCCATGCACAAAGACATAAAAACAGCACCCGAAGGTGCCGTCTTGGGATTAATAAATCGAGGTAACCGGAACTGTCTGTTCCCGGTTCGGGCCAATCGAGAAAATCGCCAGCGGTACTCCCGCAGCTTCCGCGATTTTTTCAATGTACGTACGTGTATTGGCGGGCAGTTCTTCGTAGGATTTAACGCCTGTGATATCTTCCGTCCAACCTGGCAGTGTTTCATAGATCGGTTCACACTTCGCGAGTACCTTTAAGCTCGTTGGAAACTCTTTCAGAACTTCGCCGTTGTAACGGTACGCAGTACAGATTTTCAGTTCCTTAAGCCCGGTTAAGATATCAAGACGTGTAATTGCCATTCCATCCAAACCGGACACCCGTCTTGCGTGGCGAACAACAAGCGCATCAAACCAGCCTACACGGCGAGGACGCCCTGTAGTGGTACCATATTCGCGTCCGGTTTCACGGATAAACTCTCCTGTTTCATCCATCAGTTCTGTTGGGAATGGACCATCTCCAACCCGTGTGCTGTAGGCCTTCACAACGCCGATTACTTTGTTTATTTTGGTCGGGCCCACGCCGGCGCCGATACAAACGCCGCCCGCAACAGGATTTGAGGATGTTACATACGGATAGGTTCCTTGATCGATGTCAAGCATCGAAGCCTGTGCCCCTTCAAACAGTACATCTTTGCCCGCATCGATTGCTTCATTCAACACCACAGAGGTATCCACTACATATGGCCGAAATTCAGCTACATAGGAGAGATACTCAGTATAAATTTGATCAAAATCAAATCCTGGCACACCATAGATTTTCTCAAAAACCCGATTTTTCTCTTCCAGGTTGCGCTTTAATTTAGACGCAAATTCTTCCGGATCCAGGAGGTCCGTCATTCGAATTCCAACCCGTGCCGCTTTGTCCATGTAAGCCGGCCCGATCCCTTTTTTGGTGGTGCCGATTTTATTGCTGCCTTTGCTTTCTTCTTCCAATTCATCAAGCCGAATATGATAAGGCATTACAACATGCGCGCGGTCCGAAATGCGCAGATTGTCTGTTGAAACGCCGTTATTTCTTAAATACCGGAGTTCGTCAACGAGCGCTTTCGGATTTACCACCATGCCGTTTCCGATCACACAGATTTTCTCCGGGTAAAAAATTCCCGATGGAATCAAGTGCAGCTTAAACTCTCTGCCTTGAATTGAGATGGTATGTCCCGCGTTGTTGCCCCCTTGGTAGCGTGCGACAACACCCGCTTTTTCCGCCAGAAAGTCGGTGATTTTCCCTTTTCCTTCATCGCCCCACTGGGTTCCCACAACCACTAAGGTTGCCATACGGCAACACCTCCATTAGTCATTACAATTCCCCGGGACATTCCCTCGAAATTCATTCAATGTCCCTAAGTGAGTGTAGCAATAATGAGGCGGATCGTCAAGTAAAAACACGAACAATTTATCAGGTTTCGTTGAATTTGTTCGTATTATGAAAGTCGAAAATGCCCCGATTTTTGCCCTTCATTTTGTTTTCGGGTAAGCAGTTGATCTTGTACTCCGCCAAGCGCCAGTAAAGCAAGTACGGCCCCCGTCAATCCCATCAGCATATCCCACTGGGTATCCCAAACATCTCCCTGTAACCCTAAAAAAGCTTCGGCCGACTTGCCGGCAATCTTGGCAACCGCAAATTCGGTCAGTTCGTAGAACGCGCTAAATGAAAGACTTATCCCTGCAACAATGAACAACAGCAATTTCCCCCGCTTGAGCGGTGATTTCCTGAGCAATAGCTCTCTCAACAGAACAGCCGCTGTAACCCCTTCTGTGAAATGGACAAAACGGTCATAATGATTGCGTTGGAAATGAAATGTGTCCCGGAGCCAGTCAAAAAGGGGCATGTTTGCATACGTGTAATGACCGCCAATCGCGATAAATATGGCAGAGATCCAAAGCAAAACATAAGTGAGATTGGTAAATTTGAAACGCGGGTAAGTAAAAATAAGTAAGAGCACACCGAGAATCCCGGGAACGAGTTCCAAAAACCAAGTCAATAAATTTCTCGGGTGAATCACTGACCAGATAAGAACCGCAATATAACTGCTCAAGAATAGGATATGCAGGGTTTTATTCTTCATTGTGTTATACCCGTCCTTACGATACAGAAATTATTAAGAAACACATCGTTAATATGCACTGAATTTCAGGAATTATGAAATAAGCGCTTAACGAAAAGACCGGTACAGCTTAATGCTGTCCGGCCTCGTTATGAACTTACCGCCTCACGTTCAAGCGAGACGAACTTGTTGAAGTTTTTCAGGAACACGAGCTCCACCTTGCCTGTAGGGCCGTTCCGCTGCTTTGCAATAATAATTTCAATGATGTTCTTTTTCTCCGACTCGGGATCATAATAGTCGTCCCGGTACAAGAAAGCCACAATATCGGCATCCTGCTCGATAGAACCGGATTCCCGCAGATCAGAAAGCATTGGCCGTTTGTCTTGCCTTTGTTCCACTGAGCGGCTCAACTGTGACAACGCAATCACAGGCACATTTAATTCACGGGCAATCAATTTGAGAGTTCGGGAGATCTCGGAGATTTCCTGCTGCCTGTTATCTCCCTTGCCCCGCCCTTGAATCAACTGCAAATAGTCAATCAGAATCATGCCAAGTCCGTGTTCCTGCTGCAGCCGGCGGCATTTTGACCGGATATCGGCAACTGTGATCCCCGGTGTATCATCAATAAAAATGGGCGCTTCCGCCAGGGAACTGACAGCCATGGTTAATTTCGGCCAATCGTCATCGTCGAGATATCCCGTTCGCATTTTTCCCGCGTCAAGGTTCGCTTCGGCACACAAAATACGCTGAACCAGCTGCTCTTTCCCCATTTCAAGAGAAAAAATGGCCACCGGAACCCCAGCCCTTACCGCTACATTCTGAGCGATGTTAAGGGAAAAAGCTGTTTTCCCCACAGAGGGACGGGCAGCTACGATAATCAGATCCGATTTCTGAAAACCGGACGTCATCCGGTCCAAATCCGGATATCCGGTGGGGACACCGGTTACCCCACCCTTGTTTGCATACAGAAACTCAATTCTTTCAAACGTGGTGAGCAGAATATCCTTAATCGGAGTAAATCCGCGGTTGATCTTTTCATTGGACAACTCGGAAATTCTACGCTCCGCTTCGTCGATCAAGCCAACCACATCGTCGGTTCCTTCGTATCCGGAAGTGGCAATCGAAGTGGCAACTTTAATCAAACGGCGGACAACAGCTTTTTCCTTGACAATGGTTGCGTAGTAATCAACATTGGCCGCGGTCGGTACCGTATTCGCCAAGGTCGCCAGATAGGAAACGCCGCCGATTTCCTCGATTTGCCCCAGATTCTGCAGATGCGCAGTCAGAGTTACGATATCGACTGGCTCTCCCCGATCGGCTACTTCGATCATGCCTTCATAGATCTTCTGATGGCTCGTGCGATAAAAATCTTCCGTTTTGAGAATCTCGGTTACGGTTGTCAGAGCGTCCGGTTCGATCAATACGGCACCCAGTACAGCTTGTTCCGCTTCAATATTCTGGGGAGGTACACGCTCTATCAGTTGTTCATCCATACAGCGACCCCCTTTGGAGACTAGCTGACTTTCTCAATCTGTTCCCCAAATACAAGAGCCAACACGTCTTCGATGGTGTTCACCGTCGTCACTTGTATCTCAGTAGTATCATTCGGCACATCCGGAGCATTTTCCTCCGGAACAAGCACATGGGTCAATCCTGCTTGGCGCGCTCCGAAAATTTTCTCAACAATTCCGCCGACCGGTTTCACTCGCCCCTGAATCGAGATTTCACCTGTGATCCCAATCCATTGCGGAACCGGCTTCGCGGTCACCGCAGAGTAAACCGCCAGGAAAATGGCGATTCCGGCAGAAGGTCCATCAATTCGGCCCCCTCCTACCGCATTGATATGCACATCAAAATCGGCCAGGTCTTGACCGGTCACACGTCGGAATACCGCGGCGGCATTAAATACGGAGTCCTTCGCCATGGAACCGGCAGTATCATTGAAACGCAGGCGCCCCTTCCCCTTCTCAGCAGCAGGAAACGCCACTGCTTCAATCTCGATTACAGAGCCCAGGAAGCCTACTACACCAAGCCCGTTCACCCGCCCCACTTCGGAACGCTCACGGTCTTTCCGGCGGACATAAGGGTGCAAGCGCCCCATCTGCAGCACTTCTTCTACATCCTGTACACCGAGTACGTTTAATTCCCGATTCAACTTGCCTTCCTTATACTTCAATAATCCGTAAGCGTCCGACAATACGTTCACCGCTTTGCGGCCTTCGACCGTATAACGTGCTATCAGTTCAGCTACACCCGATTCAATTGACACTCCAAGACGCGCGGCGGCCCCTTCAACTATCTGTTCCACTTGCTGCGGTACAAGAGGTTCAAAGAACACTTCCGCACAACGTGACCGGAGCGCGGGATTGATTTCGGAAGGGTCGCGCGTTGTGGCACCGACTAAGATGAAATCGGCAGGCGCGCCTTCTTCAAACAATTTTTTAATATACTTCGGCACATTCGGGTCATCGGGATCAAAATAAGGAGAATCAAATTGAACCCGCTTGTCCTCAAGCACTTTCAACAATTTGTTTTGCAGGACGGGATCGAGCTCGCCAATTTCATCAATAAAAAGCACCCCGCCATGCGCTTCTGTGACAAGCCCCGGCTTCGGTTCAGGAATCGCCGTATCCGCCAAATCCCTCCGCGCTCCCTGGTAAATCGGATCATGCACTGATCCCAGGAGCGGGTTTGTGATATCACGAGGATCCCAACGCAAGGTGGTACCGTCAACCTCAACAAATGGTGCATCAGCCGCAAACGGCGTGGAACTTAACTGCGCGGCTTCTTTCAAAGCGATGCGCGCGGCAGTTGTCTTCCCCACACCTGGAGGTCCATAGATGATCACGTGCTGCGGGAAAGGAGATGCCAATTTTGAAATCAGCGAACGGATTCCTTTCTCTTGCCCGACAATATCATCTAACGCTTGCGGACGTACCAATTCCAGAGTGGAACCGGTCAAACGGATATGCTCCAACTTCTCCAACTTCGCATACTTTTTCAGGGTTTGGGCATTTTCCGGCCCGGTCTTTTCCTTGATCAATTGGGTTCGAATTTCCTGCAGATATTCTTCATGGCGTTCCTGCATCTTCTCGTTGACCTTTGCCTCAAGCTCCGCTTCCACGGAACGGCGGGCCAACATGTCAGCCAAAGCCTCTTCCACTTCCTGCAGGATTTCGGGGATTTGTTCTTTTGAAGGTCTTTCGGTAATATTCGGATTCTCGAACACAATACGCTGAAGCGCAATCACCCGATCTGTGAGATCGGATGAGCGCATCAAATTAAGCGCTTCCAGCTTCCCTGCCCGGAGAACCAGCTTGTCTGCGCCATGAACACTGCTTAACACTCCAAACAACGCGGTCACTTGTCGACGGAGCGCTTCTTCGTTTTCCAGCTTCTGATGCAGCGTACTATTTGGAATAATATTGAGTTTTTCCAGCAGTTTTTTCATCATGATCTTACTCCGCTTGCACTTGGACGCGGAGGTCTGCAGAAACTTCCGGATGCAATTTGACCGGTACAATGGCAGTGCCCAATGCTTTAATCGGTTCATCCAGAAGAATTTTGCGTTTGTCCACTTTAAGCTGCATTGCCTCCAAGGCGTCAGCAATTTGTTTGCTGGTAATCGAGCCGAACACGCGTCCGCCCTCGCCAGCTTTGGTTTTCAGCGTTACAACCGTGTTTTCTAACACCGCTGCCAACTTCTTTGCTTCTTCGAGTTCTTCTTGCGCTCTTTTTTCATTAGCTTTGGTTTGTGCCTGTAGTTTATTGATATTTGCTGCGTTTGCTTCGACAGCAAGCCCTTTTTTCAGCAGGACATTGCGGGCGTAAGCGTCGGATACCTCTTTCACTTCGCCTTTCTTTGCTTGTCCTTTTACATCCTGAAGAAAAATCACTTTCATAAAATAACCCTCCTTGCCTGCTTTCCCATTACCTCTGTTATACCATGAATCGACACTAGAAGTATTCAGGTAATATTCGAGCAGATTGGAAAATCTATATACTTCCAATCTATTTTTTGTTCTGATAATGGTGTTCGAGGACGGTCAGATCCCCTTTCCAAGAGTCAAATCCACAGTCTGCCTCGATATTCTGACGAATTCGCTCCAGAATCTGGTCGTCAAGCTCCGAATACCGGATTCCCAAGCGTCGTGCCAATAAGTAGCACAAGACCACAATATTGGCAAGGCAGTCCTTCAGCAAAGTCTCACTCCCCCGAAGAAATCCGCGGAACAACCCGGCCACGTTATCCATCAGTTCGCTTTTCAACCATTCGATCAACTTGATATTTTTGGCAATATCCAGGTCTTTCCGGGCATCAGACATGGCAACCCCCTCCACACGATATCTAACTACCTTCCACAAACAGGGCGAAATCTCCTGCACAAGGCGATTATCTAACTATCCTTGCGCATAAGACGATTCACTGTTTCGCGGCGTATGCCGATCAGTTGTCCAATTTCCTCTTGCGTAAGCATTTCTTCAATTTGGGTTTCATGAACATACTTTGTGAGCCACTGGCGAAGCAACTGGAGCCGCTTGTGTGCAGACACAGTGGTTATCTGGTCTATGCGTTCCTGCATTGTTCTCAATTTGCTTTGCAAAAGCAGCGCTACCTCACGATATTGTTCCGGATTTTGTTGAAGCTGCCGGTACCACTCCTCGGCTTCGATCACTTCCACTTTACAATCAATCACAGCAACCGCTGTACCGTGGTACTCTTTCGGAGTGATCAAAGAATGATGCGGAAATATTTCACCAGGCAACAGCAAATTAAACAGGAACGGGGTACCATCCTCCTGTAACCGTATTACCTTGAGCAGACCGCTCCGCAGCCGGTAAAGCGGTCCAACCTCACCTTGCCGAAAAAGCACCTCACCTTTATGCAGTGTGATCAATTTGTTCACCTCACTGTCACGAACGGAGTGATTCAGGTCACAGGTTACCTTTTTCAATTCCGATATGATAGTTGCAGTTCAAGATACAAGGAGGAAGAACGGATGCAAACAGCTCTGACACTCTATGAACAACTTGGTGGACAAGAGGCAATTCAAAAGGTAGTAGAACGTTTTTATGAAAAAATACTGTCTGATGATACAATTAACCATTTTTTTAAAGAAACGGACATGAAAAAGCAAATCCGTCATCAAACTTTATTTCTCACTTGGGTAACAGGCGGTCCCAATCAGTATACAGGACAATCGATGTCCAAGGCACATGAAGGATTGAACTTGCAAGAAGAACACTTCAATGCGGTAGCCGGCCATCTTGTCAGCACTTTGCAGGAGTTTGGGGTGACTGAACAGCAAATAGGCCTTGTGGTTGAAAAACTTTTAACAATGAAAGAGGATGTTTTGAGGAAATAACCGATTCCCATGAAAGCAAAGAATCGACTGTCGGGGTAGTCGATTCTTTGGTTGGTTCTTTATACCCCTCCATTATTCCTTTGCATGGCAGCTTCGTCGTTTGACGTGACATCCCCTCGAAGTTCAGGGTTCACTGTTTCATTCAAATCATCCGCAAACTGATCCAGCCGGCCCGGCTTTGACGGGGGCCGGTCCGGATTGCGCGTATTCGGGGCATTGTTGGTCCCTCTGTCTGACATCGAATTCACCTCCATCGGGTAGTGTGCCCATTTTTGTGGTAAAATTTAGGGAGACTTTCGTAGGGGGGAATTTGAATGGACAATCGTTTCACGCAGTACTTTACAGAAAACCGAGACAGACACCTGAACGAACTGAAGCAGTTGCTGCAAATCCCGAGCATCAGTGCACTCTCCGAGAACAAGAAGGATGTGATTCGAGCGGCTGAGTGGATTGCCAATTCTCTAAAGCAAGCAGGAATGGACAACGTGAAAGTTATGCCTACCAAAGGTCATCCCGTTGTCTACGGAGAATGGCTGAAGGCAGAAGGCAAGCCAACCGTCTTGATTTACGGACACTACGATGTGCAGCCGGTTGATCCATTGGAACTATGGGAAACCCCTCCGTTTGAGCCGGATATTCGGGATCACAAGATTTATGCCCGCGGAGCAACCGATGATAAAGGGCAAACGTTCATGCATATCAAGGCGTTGGAAGCCATTTTACATACAACGGGGACCCTTCCCCTCAACTTCAAATTCTGTATCGAAGGCGAAGAAGAAATTGGAAGCCCGAATCTGGACCTCTTCGTCGAAGAGAACAAGGATCTGCTGACCGCTGATGTGCTTGTGATCTCGGACACCCCAATGCTTGAAAAAGGGAAACCCGCCATCTGTACAGGCCTGCGTGGTCTTTGCGGTCTGCAGATCGATGTGAAAGGAGCTGTCGGAGATCTTCATTCCGGGCTTTACGGCGGAGCCGTACAAAACCCGATTCACGCTCTCGTGCGGATCCTGGATTCGATGAGAAATCAGGATGGCCAAATCGCGGTGGAAGGATTTTATGACCGCGTCGTTCCCGTTTCCGAAGAGGAACAGGAAGCTTTTCGGTCACTCGGCATCAACGAAGAAGCAATTCGGCAGGAACTTGGCGTACCTGAATTTTTTGGTGAAAAAGGGTATTCGCTGCTGGAGCGGACATGGGTTCGTCCCACACTGGAAATTAACGGCATTTATGGCGGCTTCCAAGGGGAAGGAATCAAAACTGTGCTTCCTTCGGAAGCGCATGCCAAGATCACGTGCCGTCTCGTTCCCGATCAAGATCCTGATGAAATCGTAGCGCTTATCCGAAAACATATTGAAAAACATACGCCTCCAGGTGTTACGGTTACAACCCAGCTTTTTGACAGGGGACGCCCATTTGCAACGCCAATTGATCACCCGGCGATCCAAGCTGCCGGTCGTGCCTATGAAGCGGTTTATAAAGCGCCCGCAGCCTTTACACGTATGGGTGGATCCATCCCGATCGTGGAAACGTTCGGACGTTTACTTCAACTCCCTGTAGTTCTGATGGGATTCGGCCTGCCGAACGAGAACTTCCATGCCCCTAACGAACACTTTCATCTGGAAAACTTCGACAAAGGGCTGCTGACACTTTGCGAGTACTGGTTTGAGCTGGAGCGAACATTGGAAAATTAAAGCCAGTTGGATGAAGGCGCCCTCTTTGAGTGGACGCCTTTTCATTTGATGAAACTTTTTCCTTGCTTGAATCCTGCTTGTTTCGTGCTAAACTGATTGAGACAGTTCCCGAAACAAAATTCAACAAAGGTTTGATGATTATGAATCTGGTTTCTGTTATGAACTTAAACAAATCATACGGTGAAAAAATACTTTTTCAAGATATAACGTTCGGCATCGATCAAGGGGAGCGGATCGGTTTAATTGGCGTGAACGGAACCGGCAAGTCGTCGCTGCTGAAAATTATTGCGGGAGTGGACCATCCTGACAGCGGACAGGTTACAACCGGGAATGGAATTCAGATTGAATATCTGCCGCAAAACCCGGTATTCGATGACAACCTGACCGTATTGCAATCGGTCTTTCAAAGGTCTTCTCCCGTATTGGCGCTGCTGGGTGAATATGAACAATTACTTGAACACCTTAACCAAAATCCGGATGACAGCAAGCTTCAATCACGTCTCTTGCAACTTAGCCAGCAAATGGATGTCCATAACGCATGGGAACTGGAAGCAAACGCAAAGACCATTCTTAATCGCTTAGGCATCACGAATTACAGCAGCATTGTTGGAAATCTCTCAGGTGGTGAGCGCAAACGTGTTGCAATGGCGCGCGCTCTCATCCGGCCAGCTGATTTGCTGATTCTGGATGAACCGACCAACCATATTGATCATGAGACAATCGATTGGCTGGAAGGCTATCTGTCCAAAAGCAAGTTCGCGCTGCTCATGATTACCCACGACCGGTATTTCCTGGATCGGGTTGTGAATCGAATCCTTGAATTGGATAAAGGGCACCTGTATTCCTATGCCGGAAACTATGAAAAGTTTCTCGAACAAAAAGCGGAACGGGAAGAACGCGAGGCGGCAAGTGTTGACAAACGACAGAACCTTTTGCGTCGCGAGTTGGCCTGGCTGCAGCGGGGCGCGAAAGCCAGAACCACAAAACAAAAAGCGCGGGTCGAATTCGTAAAGTCCCTCAGGGATCAGAAAGTGGAAAAATTGGCCGACAAATTGGAGATCGCAATCGGTTCTGAATGGTTGGGAAATAAGGTGATAGAGCTGACTCAGATTTCAAAGGTTTTTGAAAATCGGACCCTGATTAAGGACTTTTCCTGCTTAATCAAGCCGCGAGACCGGATAGGGATTGTGGGCCCCAACGGGAGCGGCAAGTCCACACTTTTAAATATCATGGCTGGGAAGCTCTCTCCCGACAGGGGTTCCGTCGACATTGGAACAACAGTAAAAATGGCTTATTACACACAAGAAAATATAGATATGGATGAGTCAAAACGAGTGATCGAATACATTCAGGAGGCCGCTTCTTACATCAAAACTTCTGATGGTGAAACAATCTCCGCCGGACAGATGCTGACCCGATTTTTGTTCCCGCCTTCGGTCCAGTGGACCCCGATTGCCAAACTATCCGGCGGTGAGAAGAGACGCTTGTATCTCCTGCGGATTTTGATGAGCCAACCGAATGTACTGCTGCTCGATGAACCGACAAACGATCTGGACATCCAAACCTTAACGATCCTTGAAGATTATCTGGATCATTTTGACGGGACGGTGATCACCGTATCTCATGACCGGTATTTTCTTGATCGGGTGGTGAATCGTCTGCTTGCGTTTGAGGGACAAGGTAAGATCCATTCGTACATGGGGATGTATTCCGAGTATCAATCCAATCGATCGGAAGAAGCTGTTCACACTGAAGTCAAGGAAGTTAAAGCAAAAGAACTTGACAGAACCAGAACCTCCACCCAAAAAACTTCGTCCCGCCCCCTTAAGCTTTCCTTCAAGGAACAACGGGAATATGACACGATCGAAGAGACAGTTGCGGAACTTGAGGCCAAGCTTAGTGAAGTGCAGGATGAATTGGCCAAAGGTGGAACGGATTACACCCGTTTGCAAAAGCTGATGGAAGAACAATCAATGCTCGAGTCGGAACTTAACGCAGCAGTCGAGCGCTGGGCGGAGCTAAGTGAATTGGTCGAGGAAATCTCCCGAAATAAGCAAAAGTGATAGTTAATTACCATCTATAATAGCCAATTGTTCTTTTGGTCATAAATAAAACGAACTGTCTGGAAAAAATAAAAACCCTTGGTATACAAGGGTTTTTACCTAATTTGAGATTTACACTAGAACGGCAAATCATCATCCGAAATATCGATCGGCTTGCCGTCATCGACAAACGGATCTTCGTTAAATGTGTTATTTTTCTTCGGAGCGCTAAAGCCTGCATTGCCGCCAAAGCCTGCGCCGGCTGCTTCAAAACCGCCGCCGCTTGTATTGTCCCCGCGGTCAAGGAATCGAACGTTGTCTGCAACAACTTCAGCGACACGTACTTTTTGGCCTTCTTTATTATCATAACTGCGGATTTGAAGACGGCCTTCGACCGCTGCCATTCGCCCCTTTTTCAGGTAGAGTAGGAACCAGACGCCTTTTTCAAAACCTGGCATGTTAGTGAGTGGCGGGAAATGATAGACTGATAGTTCGTTTTTCTATTTTCCACTCACTATAAAACGTTCCTGTAGTCATATGCTCTGCATGAATCGTCTGCCCATACCAGTTTGAATAGGTTTTCCTGAACCTCTCTCAGAACCGTACGTATACCTTTCGGCATATACGGCTCGCCAGTCATTCTACACTAAGAGTGTCTTTGTCGTAGTTTAATCTAGCTTGCCAGCGTGAAGATCATCGTGGCATTTTAAACACATTACTACAGTTTTACGGTTTCTAGCAAGCATGAATTGTTCCCAACGGGCTTTTCCTTTGAGGTCTTTGAATTTCCTTACGTGATGGACTTCGAAGGGCCCTGTTGTATCATCACACCATTCACATTTGTTCGCTTTGATTCTCTCTTCAAGACTTGTGACTGCAGAGTAGATGAGTGTGTTTTTTGGTTGATCCACGTTTGGTTCTTTAAGTGGCTTTAGTCTTCTTTTAAAGCCTTCATGATAAAATGCTCTGAACTTCATTTGTCCTTTTGCATTTTTAAACCAAACTCCCAATTCTCCGTCACGCGAGAATTTCTTTGCGATGAAGGATGTTTTGGTTTTGTATTTCATAGCAAGTGTCTTGAGAAAGCTTGTGCGAATGAGGTGATATGGGTGATTGAGCTTATTGACGTTCTTTGCTAAGCTGTAGTAATTGTAAAAGCCTCTAATTTCTGAGTTGTAAATGCTGACAATTTCTAGGTCGTCATTGTTTTTGTACTTGCCCCGTTCTTTGGCTTTCCATTTCCCTTCCTTATCGATGTAGATGTAATCGTTTTTGAGCATAAATTTTTCTATTGCTTCGTATGGAAGAGATAGTGTAACATGTCCAGACGTTGTTCTTACCCAACCCCCGCCTTTTCTGTTTTTGATGCTTACGCTGTTTCCTTTTCCGTCGGATATGAATATTTCATATCCTAGAAATTTGACTGGGTTTTTCCAGTGGGTAATTAACGTTTTTTCTGCGCTGAGTTCTAATTTTAGTTCTTTTTGCAGAAAGTCCTTGATGTCTTCTTTGATTTGTTCGGTTTCTTCTCTACTGCCTATAACGCTGACTACAAAGTCATCCGCGTATCTTACATAGTTGAGTCGTTTGAAGTTTTCATCCATAGGGTGCACAGAGTCGATTTTGGTGCGCTTTACTTCTAATTCTTTTATGGTTGTTTGTAGCGCTTTTAGTTCCTCACCAGATAACTTTGGGTTCATTAGTTTGCGTCTTTTGTTTTCTATCTGGAAACTGATTGCCTTGTACTCTGGGTTATTTTTTCGCTTTTTACCTTTGTCGAACTTCGTTTTATACATTTCCATGTATTTATCCAGTTCGTTGAGGTATATGTTTGCGAGCAGAGGGCTGATTATTCCACCCTGTGGGGTGCCACTATATGTGTAGTTGAATTTCCAATCCTCCACATACCCAGCTCTTAGGAATTTCCAGATCAGTCTGAGGAATTTTTCGTCTCTAATTCTTTTTCTAAGAATATTTATGAGGGTTTCGTGGTTGATGTTATCAAAGAAGCCTTTGATATCTCCTTCGATCCACCACTTTGTTCCTCTACACTTTTGCGTGACTTCTTCAAGGGCAGTATGACAACTTCTTGAAGGTCTGAATCCGTGAGAGTGTTCTGAGAATGTGTCCTCATAAATAGCTTCAAGGATGTTTCTAACGACTTTTTGCAGGATTTTGTCATAGGTAGCTGGAATGCCTAGTGGTCTTTTACCGCCATTTTTCTTCGGAATGTACTCCCTTCGGGCAGGTGTGGGTTGATATTGTTCTGTTTTTAGAGCTTCGATGATTATATTGACCTTTTCTAGGCTGAAACCGTCAATCGTTTGTCCATCTGAACCTGGAGTCATGTTACCTGGTTTTGGGGCAATTTTTCCATAAGCCATGATGTAGAACTCTGGGTTGTATAAATTTCTGTATAGCTTATCGAAGACATATGACGGATCGCTACGAGTTTTCTCTCTTAGTGTATCTAATACCACTCTTGGATCTCTCATGGTCTCTCACCATATCCCTTTGTGTTTTAGATACGAACAACCTGTCTCCCTTCGCCATGTATACGGCTTTCCCGTACTCGGACTACTATGGAGACTCCGTCACCATATTGGATTTTCAGGTTCCTTGTGAACCATAGCCATTTAGGAAAAGGTGAGAAGAAGTATTAGAAACTCACATTCAGTTCCTTTAAAGTTGGCGCTCCAACTTAGGTGATCCCCGTTTAGTCTTCTGGTTTGATAATCCGTGAACTGTTTAGGTCCTCCATTCATCCTTTACTTCCTATTGGAAGTTGGCCGAGCCGTTTCTGATGAGCATGTTTACAATACCCATAAACATGCATCGGCTCATACGACCTTACAGCCGTCATAGGTCATCGGGTGCACGCTTTGCCCGCCTTGGATTGGAGTTCAAGCAGTTTAGCCTTGACCATGCAGTTCCTTTCGACTCGACACTCAGTTGCGGAACGTACGGCTCGTCCGACTTGTGCCTTTTCCACCATGCTACACTCCCCTTTGGGTTTCCTCTCCGGATAAGGTGGCTATCGACAGAGCCATCAGTTACTCTGGCCGCTTATGCGGCAATCAAACCAGCGCCGTACGGGCGCACGTATTGGGCGCAAAGTTCACCGAGTTTTTGCCACACCACGATGTTAATAAAATCGGTCTCCCGCTCTCCCATTTGATTGGCGCGCGGACGGTCAACCGCCAATGAGAAAGATGCGACGGCCGTTCCGGATGATGTATAGCGGAGCTCGGGATCAGCTGTCAATCGTCCAATCAGGATAATCCGGTTCAACATTCAGGAATTCCTCCATTTATACTTCTTTTCTATCAGTCTATCATTTCCCGATTTTTGTCACAAGTTAACGAATTTGAGAGTCGTGGAGTAACCCTAAACATTAAACCGGAAATGCATAACATCGCCATCGTTCACTACGTACTCCTTGCCTTCAAGACGAAGCAAACCTTTTTCCTTCGCGGCATTCATGGAACCTGCACTGATCAGGTCATTGTAGCCCACAACTTCAGCCCGGATAAAGCCTTTTTCAAAGTCAGAGTGAATCACGCCGGCTGCACCCGGAGCTTTCGTCCCCTGACGGATCGTCCAAGCGCGCACTTCCTTTTCTCCTGCAGTGAAGTAGGTAATAAGCCCTAGCAGTTTATAGGCCGCTTTAATCAAACGATCCAGACCGGATTCTTGAAGCCCGAGCTCCTCCAGGAACATTTCTCGGTCTTCCCCTTCAAGCTCCGCAATTTCCGATTCTACTTTTGCGGAGATTACCACTACTTCCGCTTTCTCTTCCGCTGCGTATTTTTTTACGGCTTGCACGTATTGGTTGTCTTCCGCGTTTGCAACTTCGTCTTCCGAAACATTCGCTACATAAAGAACCGGCTTGATTGTTAACAGGTGCAGATCCCGAATCAACAAGCTCTCTTCTTCATCCAACTCAACAGAACGGGCCGGTTTCCCGTTTTCAAATGCATCCTTCAATCGTTCCAATACATTCACTTCTTGTTGAGCTTTCTTATCTCCGCCCTTTAACCCTTTGCGGGCACGTTCCATCCGGCGTTCCACCGAATCCAAATCGGCAAAAATGAGTTCCAGGTTGATTGTCTCGATATCGGAAAGAGGATCCACTTTGCCCGCTACGTGTGTAATGTTCGAATCCTCAAAGCATCGAACCACATGGGCAATCGCGTTTACTTCCCGTATATGGGACAAAAACTTGTTGCCAAGACCTTCCCCACGACTTGCGCCTTTTACCAGTCCCGCAATGTCAACAAATTCAAACGCAGTCGGCAAGATGCGCTGCGGGTGGACGATCTCCGCCAGCTTCTGCAAGCGCTCATCCGGCACCTCTACCACGCCCACGTTTGGATCTATTGTACAAAACGGGTAATTCGCCGCTTCCGCACCCGCTTTTGTAATCGCATTAAAAAGAGTCGATTTCCCAACATTCGGGAGACCTACTATACCACAAGTTAAAGCCATTTCTGGCACCTCCACTCCATACAGTCAAAAGTCACACTTTTACCATTATACCAAAACATAAGGGCACTACATAGCGTGACCTTGCACCCTGCGGTACTTTGGCGGAACGTGTGCCCTAGGATGCAATGGTCTTTAAATACTTTGGCACAAAAAACAGACCTCCCTTGAGCTTGACGGGCTAAGGGGGTCTATCCTCGAAAAACCTGTTAAAAAAAAGCCGCCCCCCTTGGAGGGAGGCTAGAGAGATTACCGTGTGAACGCGGGTTCTTTTTTTCTTGGACGGGCATCTTTCTTAGGCCCTTTCCCACCCGAACGGCCTGCTGTGTTCCTGCCGCCGCCGAATTGCTTGCCGGGACGAGCCGGTCCGCGCCGATCTTTCGAGCGGTTTTGTGGCCCCTTCACCCGAAGCGGTTGTTCTGCAGTTAAGGTAACAGGCACTTCGCTAGTGTTTTTCGTCAAAAGTTTCAGCGCCGCTGAGACAAGTGTTAAGGAGTCGTGCTGTTCAAGCAGCTCTTCTGCAAGATTTTTGAACCCCGATAGGTCGTTGTGGGCTACGGCATCCACCAACTGGTCCATCGCAATTCTTTGTTTTCCAAGCCGCGCCTCCGCAATTGTTGGCAAGGGGAGTTTCGTGATCTTTCGCTTTGTAATCCGTTCAATTTGGTGCAAATGTTCGACTTCACGAGGTGTTACAAACGTAGTGGCGATTCCACTTTTTCCCGCACGCCCTGTTCTTCCGATTCGATGGACATAACTGTCGATATCTTGTGGAATGTCGAAGTTATACACATGGGTAACACCGGATACATCAAGCCCTCGCGCGGCAACGTCCGTAGCAACCAAAATATCAACCGCTCCGTCACGGAATTTGCGCATGACCGTATCCCTTTGTCTTTGACTCAGGTCGCCATGCAGCCCGTCCGCCTGGTATCCGCGAGTAATAAGAGCATTCATCAATTCGTCCACACGCCGTTTGGTACGGCCGAAGACAATTGCCAGCTCGGGATTTTGAATGTCAAGAAGACGTGTCAATACATCCAGCTTCTGGCGTTCCGGAACTTCATAATACACTTGCTCGATCAGGGGAACGGTAACTTCTTGCGCCTTCACCGCCACATGCTCGATGTCTTTCATGAATTTCTGGGCCAAGCTTTTTACAGCCGGCTTCATAGTAGCGGAGAACAACAAGGTCTGTCTGTTGTCCGGGCAAGTTTTGAGGATCGATTCAATATCCTCAACAAACCCCATATCCAACATCTCGTCCGCTTCATCTAATACGACCATCTTAATGGTATTTAGCCTGATTGTCCGCCGGTTGATATGGTCGATCAATCTTCCAGGAGTTGCAATGATCACATGGGGGCGATTTTTTAAAGCTTTAATCTGACGATTGATATCCTGCCCCCCATATATCGGAAGGGTCCGGACACGCTTATAGAGTCCGACTTTGCCGATTTCCTCTGCTACCTGTATGCAAAGTTCACGGGTCGGAGTCAAGATCAGACCCTGTACGTAATCTTCGTCCGTGTTAACCATTTCCACCATCGGAATTGAAAATGCCACCGTTTTGCCGGTGCCGGTCTGGGCTTGGCCAATCATATCCCGACCTGTAAGCGCTACCGGTATTGCCTGAGCTTGAATGGAAGTTGCAGATTCGAAACCCATTTCTTCCAAAGCCTTCATGACAGGCCTGCTTAAATTAAGATCCATGAATTGAGACATTTGTCCACCTCTTTTCTTCTTTCCATAGTACACATATATCATTGACCAAAAGACAAAAAATAACCCATTTGGGCATTCACCCAAATGGGCTATTAAAGCCTTTACAGCTTGGTTACGTTTGCTGCTTGAGGGCCGCGGTTGCCTTGAACCACTTCAAAGCTCACACGCTGACCTTCTTCAAGGGACTTGAATCCTTCACCAAGGATCGCGCTGAAGTGTACGAATACATCGTTTCCGCCTTCAGTTGCGATGAAACCATAACCTTTTTCTGCATTAAACCATTTAACTGTTCCTTGTTGCATTGCGAAAATCCTCCTAAATACCCACTCTAGGCTTTTAAAATAATCATTTGCACAAAATCCGTTTATGATACAGAAAAGCCGGTGCGTCTGCACCTATGAAAGGGCACAGCCGAACCGGCTACTCATCGTTTCATAAGCAAACATTAAGCGCAAATGTTGTCACTTAGACATTTCTCATTATAACACATTATCTATGTTTGTCAAATTCTGAAAAATTATTCAAGTGTATCGTTATTCCTCAAATAAAAAATTGACCAGCTTTTGGTGATAGGGTGTACTCACTTGAAACCCGGTGCCTGTTTTCTCCTTGTGGGGGGCAACCTCTTCTATCGGCATTTCAAATACTGGCGGTTCCACGACCGGCAGTGAGTGAGATGCCAGCTGACAAATCAGCTTTCCGATAAACTCTTGGGTTACGCTGTGATTCAGCCAATGCTGCTGCTCTGTTGAGAGAGGTTGAGGAAGCGGAATTAAGACATTTGGCTGCCTGCTGGCCAGTTCCTGATTCACCCCGGTAATAAACATTTGCCCGATTTTTTTGCTAAAACCTCTCCCTTCCGTTTCTTTGAGATGGTTGAGAAACTCGATCACATGGATAGGAGTGTCGGCCGGAAGGCGAAACGAAATCACCTGTCCAACTCCGATTCCACGGTTCATACTCTACCCCCTATTTTACAGCTTCTTCCGGTTGCAAACCTTTATTCCGGAGATAGATGCTCAATAGTTTGTAGTACGCCCTGGCAATCATCCAGACGCTTTCTTTCGCATTGACAAACCGGAGCGGGTACCCTTCTTCCTGCTCGTTAATTTTGTCCAAATAAGATCCCCATGCTGCTTCTCAGCACCAGCAGAAGGATGAAAATAACCTCATGTCGAACTGAATTC